>CALWZU010000079.1 GCA_944386095.1 uncultured Clostridia bacterium
CATCACCACCCCAATCAGCATACACCGGAAGAAATCAAACTCATCCAGGATATGCGCAGGCGCAATCCCCATGCCGGATTGGTCGTCTTTTGGGTGAAACTCATGCAGCGTGGGTATAAGCGTTCTATTCCCGGTTTGTATCGTTTCCTGAAGAAACAGGGTATCATGGCTCAGAAACTTCCGAATCCCAAATACATCCCAAAGCCTTACGAGCAAATGAGATATCCCGGCCAGCGTATCCAGATCGATGTGAAATTCGTCCCTGCATCCTGCCTTGTCAATACTTTAAAACAGGAAAGATGTTTTCATTTTTTACAAAGCTTATAAAATCAAAAGCAGCAGACAGGACACCAGAAGAATCAGCATCACCACGATCCAGCCAATGGGATTGCTGATAGGCAGCCGGTAAAGATCCTCATCATAGCTTTCGTGATCTGCCTCATCCACAGACGGCAGCCATTTTCTCACCGGATTTTTCAAAAACGGCTCCCATTTTTGAATTCCTGCCACAAGACCTTTCCCCAAAAAATCCTGTATCCGGCACAAAAGAGCAGAAAGACCGAAAATCACTTTCTTCAGGGGTCTTCGGTAAAACCAGTCCACATCAAGAGAAATACCTTCAGAGGGCTTCATATGCGGAAGGTACATAAGAAAAGCCGCCATAGCAGACCCCAAAAGCATCAGCGTCTGGGTCAGATGATCTATCGTATAGGGTTCATAATCGATGGGATAGGGCAAAAGATCATAAAGCAGCCCCGGGAACAGGCCTGTGACAAGGCACAGCCCGGCCCCTCCCATCATAGCAAGCTTCATCTCCGGACGCAAAGGCCGAAGAGGTTTTTCCTCCCGGCTTTGCTCTGTCCCTTGTCTCAGGAAGATAAAATAGCCCATCTTCAGAGTGATGGATAAAAACGTACCGACTCCCGCCAGATTCAATAGCAGCTCCACGCTTCCAAGGCCCATTTCCGCAGCTGCGGAAACCGTAAGAGATTTGCTGACAAAGCCGTTAAAAAGAGGTACGCCGGAAATGGCAAAAGCCGCTGCAAAAAAACATAAAAAGGTCAGAGGCATCTTTTTGGCCAGCCCCCCCATTTCCGTAATATTGCGCTTGCCAGTCGCATACAGCACAGCCCCCATACACATAAACAAAAGGGATTTCTGAAAAACATTGCACACCGCATGGACAGCCGCTCCGCTCATCCCAAGAGCGGTTCCCATTCCCACGCCGGCCGCCATAAAGCCCAGCTGACTGATAATATGGTAAGAAAGGAGCTTTCGGGCGTCGTTTTCCATGATCGCATAAACCGCGCCAAAAATCGCCATCCATACTCCCAGCCAGATCAGAAGACTTTCCCCCGCAAACAACCGGAGCATCACATAAACCGCCGCCTTCGTCGTCAGGCAGCTCAAAAAAACGCCGCCGGTGGGACTGGATTGAGGATAAGCGTCCGCCGCCCAGGTGTGCAGAGGCGGTATCACCCCGTTTACCCCCACTCCCAGAAGAATCAGCCAAAACGCCGCTGTCTGGCTCATATCCAAGGCAGACAGACTGGTGCTTCCCTGAGCTAACAAAACGATCACTCCCACAAGCATCAGGTTACCGCCAAACAGATGCATGATCACATAGCGTACGGCCGCCCCTTTGGAATCCGGCTGCCCTCCGCAGTATATCAAATACATTGAGGAAACCGCCATCATTTCCCAAAACAAAAGCAGGGTGATCCAGTCCCCCGCCAGCACCATGCTGACAGTGCTGCCTGCATAAGCCATACAGGCAAAGGCTTCCCCGGCTTTTTCCCGAAACTGTCCGTAAAGAGTCCCCAGTACCGCTAAAATAGAAAAGGTCATAACAAATAAAAAGGATACTTCATCGATGCGCAGCACCATCAGTTCCATATCTCCGGCAAAGGGCAGGCGCATTGTGCCGCCCAGAGGCAATAAAGCCGCACAGATCAGGGCGGCAATGCTTCCTGCCAGCATTCCAGCCTGCCTTTGCCGGGGAGGAAGCATCACTGCCAAAAATCCGGTCAAAATCAGCACCAGACCAGGATGGATCATCATCGCTTCCCCCATGGAATCCGCCCTCCTTCCCCTTTTTCCTTCCCCTCATTTTGCAAATGCGCTTTGAAGATCCGGCCATCTTCTGTTTCTTCTCTCTGTTCTTCCTTCCTCTTTTCATCATAATAGGAAGCATTTCTTCTCACAAAAGGATACAGCAGCTTTTTTGCCAAAAGCATCAACAGCCAGCAGCCGCAAAAGCCCAGGAGGATATCCGCTCCCGGTATCCTGTGCCACCAATACCCATAATGGGGATGAGAAAACAGCATTTCCACTCCAAAAAGCAAAATCAGCCCGGCGGCGATTCCCTGATACAGCCTTTTTTTCATCCCACTGCCCCCATTTCCTTTGCGGCCATCGCCGCCAGTTCAAAAATTCCCGCTCCTGCATTGGGCCAGATTCCCAGTATCACCGCCGCCGAAACCGTCAGAAGAGGCGGCAGTACAAGCCGCCAGTCCGTATCATCCCAGCCGGGGAAAAGACCTCTTTGCATTGCAGGCTCTTCTTCTCCGGTCTTATCCTTTTTATCCTCTCTCTCTATCTCTCCGGTTTTTTCAAGAGAAAAGGCGGTCCACACCACAGGAAGAAAATAAGCCAGGCTTAAAAGCGAGCTTGCCGCAAGCACCGCCAGATAAGCTGGATGACCGGTTTCATAAGCCCCAAGCCCGATTTCCAGCTTGCTGATAAACGCAGGTAAAAAGGGCATACCGGCGATGCCGAAAGAGGCAACGGCAAACAGGCCCATTACAAGAGGCATGCTTCTTCCCACGCCTCTCATCTGACTGATATAGGCCTTATGGGTACGGACAAACACAGCTCCGGCGCACATAAACATGGTTATCTTCAAAAGGCCGTGAGCGACGATGTGAAACAGAGCGCCGGCCATACTGACAGGCGCCAGCAACGCCGCCCCCAAAGCCACATAGGAGAGCTGTCCGATTGTGGAATAGGCAAGCCGGCGTTTCAGGTGATCCTGCCTCATGGCAATCAGGGAAGCGGCAAGAATCGTCGCTGCCGCCAGAAGCGCCAAAAGGGTATCAGCGGCAAGCCGGGCTGACAGAGCCGGACCGAACACATAGCCGACCATCCGGATGATACAAAAGCCCCCCGCTTTCACTACCGCTACCGCATGAAGCAAAGCGCTGACCGGCGTCGGCGCCACCATAGCATCCGGCAGCCAGCCATGCACGGGCATGATCCCGGCCTTGACAGCTCCCGCCAGAATCATGGCGGCAAACAACCCTTCCATGGCCCAGGAAGGCGCAGTGCCTCCGGATAGAAAGCCCCCCGGGGTAAAATCTCCCCTTCCGGTCAGGGCATAAATGCATAAAATCCCAAATAGCATCACCTGTCCGCTGATCAGGGTATAGGCCAGATATTTCCTTCCGGCCCGCCGGCTTTCTCCGTCCCTGTAATGCACAACCAGCGGATAAGTGGCCAGGGTCAGCATTTCAAAGAAAACAAAGAAGGTTGCCAGATTAGCGGCAAAGCTGATGCCGATGGTAGCGCATAGACACAGGGCAAAGCAAGCGTAGTATCCGGTTTGGTTTTTCTCCCGGTGTCCCCTCATGTAGCCAATGGAATAAACGGTCGTCAAAATCCATAAGAAAGATGCCAGGCAGGCAAATACCATTCCCGCCGGATCCGTTCTAAGCGTCAGGCCAATCCCTTCCGCCACCTGGAACAAGGTAGCCTGATATACCTTTCCCGACAAAACTGCCGGCACCATGGAAAAAACCAACATACCTTTCCCAAGAGCAGCCAGCACCGACCAGCTTTCCCGTACATTGGGAGCTACCCGGTTTCCGAAACAGATGATCACAAGAGCGCCCAGAAGGGAAATACCCGCCGCTGCAAAAGGCCGCATGCTGATGATGACTTCTTCACTCACGAATGGATCACCTCCGGCAATGACGACAGCAGGATCTGCGCCATAGGCTGATTGCAAAGGCCGGTCACAAGAACCAAAAGGCCTGCTGCTCCCATGGAAAATAACATGGTTAGGGGAAGTTCTTTTCCGCCTGGTTTATTCGCTGAACAATCATCTGCTTCTTTTTGCGTAAAGGAAGAAGGCTGCTGCATAAAGATGGTTTCAAACACCCGGAAAAAATATACGGCATTCAGCAGGCTGCTTACCAAAAGCAAAAGAATATAGATCCATTCCCCTGCTTCCGCTGCGCCCAGGCCAAGATACCATTTGCTGAAAAATCCTGCCGTAGGCGGTACGCCGATCATAGAAAGGCCTGATAATACCAAAACCGCTGTCGTCACCGGCATACGCCGGTAAAGCTGGCCAAAATTCTCATATAAAACGATCCCATAACGGTAACGTATCGCCCCTGCGGTCATAAAAAGGCTGCTTTTCATAAATCCGTGGCCTACGATATGTAAAACTGCGCCTGTAAGGGCCAGGGGATTTCCGATGGAGAAGCCCACCACGATATAGCCCACCTGCGCCACACTGGAATACGCAAGCATCCGCCGGAAATCCTTTTGCGCAATCGCCATGACCGAACCAAAAATGATTCCCGCTGCCGCCGCGATGCCCGCCAGGTTCATTGCCATCTGTACGCTGGGCACATGAGGATCCAAAATGCAAAAGAAAAAGCGAAGCATAGCATAGGCGGGAATTTTTGCCATAACGCCGGCAATCAGACCCGCCGCCCCCGGATGGGCATACGAATAGGCATCCGGCTGCCATCCGTGCATGGGAAACAACGCCATTTTAATGCCAAAGCCGATCAGGATCATGGCCATAGGCAGCCACATGAAGGTGTTTTCAAAAAATGGCGACATGCGTTCAGACAGATCCGCCATGTTCAGGGTCCCCGTAAAAGCGAATAAATACCCGATCCCTAAAAGATAAAAGGAAGCGCCAATGGTTCCGATCAAAAGATATCGAAAGGAAGCCAAAGCGGATTTCCCGCCTCCAAAGCCTATCAAACCATAACCTGCCAATGAAGCGATTTCCAAAAAGACATAAAGATTGAACACATCTCCGGTAATGGTCATGCCCAGAAGCCCTGCCGCCAGGAGAGATAAAAGGGCGTAAAAGCCGGCGTATCTGACCCAGCCCTCCTCTTTTACGAAGGAAAGAGCATAGATAGCTGAAAGCAAGGCCAAAAGAGCCGCCATCATGGCGATCAGGCCGCTTAAAGGGTCAATGGAAAAAGCGATCCCGTAGGGAGGCTCCCAGTTGCCAAGGTAATAGGATACCTCTCCGGTTTTCACAGCCTGGCAAAATACCTGGAGGCTACACAAAAAGGCGCCCCCCAGACCAATGATCGCCGCCCATCCGGCCGCCTCCTTTTTCACATACCCAAGGCACAGGCTCAAAAGGGCGGCAGCAAGGGGCAGAATCACAATACATACAGGCGCGTTTTCTCTCATCGATCGCTCCTCCTGAGAATTTCACTTTCTTCCACGCTCCCGTAGGTTTCTTTTATGTGCATCAGAAGGGCGATTGCCACCCCTGTCGTACCCAAGCTTACCACAATGGCCGTCAGCATCAGCGCGTGAGGCAGGGGATTTACATAAAGAGCAGGATTGGCGATACCCTCCTCCAAAATCGGAATCGTCGCATCTTCCTCCTGGGCCGTACATAGAAAGAAAAAAATCACCGCCACCTGCATGATATTCATACAGATCAGCTTTTTTATATAGTTGCCGCAAATCATAATCCCCAAAATGCTCAGGAAAAACAGCGCAAAAATCAGCATATAAATCAAATAATCCGCCAATATCACATTAATCGTCTGAATCATCCTCATCCACCCTTTCGATGACGGCATCTAATATATTGACAATGGTGGCCGCCACGCAGACAGTCACCCCGGTTTCAATCAGCATGATCCCTGCTTTATGGTATTGAGCCGCTTCCTGAAAGAAAAAAGGAAGATATTCATATTCCAGAAAATTCCCTCCTCTCAAAACGCATACAAGGCCTGTGAGCAGATAAATAAAGGTCCCTACGCCAGCCCATAACGCCGCCTTTGCTCCCAGATCCCGCAAATTGCTCTGTGTGCCCAGAATCAGTCTGACACAAACAATGGCAATGGCAATCATACCCCCCGCCTGAAATCCGCCTCCGGGAGTATGTTCTCCATGCAGCAGCACATAAAGACCATAAAGTACCATAAAGGGGATCATGATTCGGAACGCACAGTCCAGTATCATCCCTCCGAAACGGCGTTTCAACGCTTTCGCCTCCTTTTTTCCTGATCCCGGGGGACATCCCTTTCTTCCCGGGTTCTTTTATACAAAATCACGGCAGTGGTCAGTCCTGCCAGAAACAAAACCGTGGTTTCACACAGCGTATCAAAGCCCCGATAATCCGCCAGTACAGCTGTCACCAGGTTTTTGGAACCGGTTTCTTCTTCACCGTTCATGATATAATACCGGGACAAATAGATATTTGGCCCCGCCACATGGCTTCCGATCTGCGGAAGCGCCCCGGCAAAGCTGCAGCAAATAACCGTTGCCAGTATGATTAAAGCGACACAAAGCTTTTTCATTATTTTTTACACCACCGATCCACCGAACGCAGAAGTATCACAAAGAAAACCGTGGACACGACGCCAATCACCGCTTCCGTAAAGGCCACATCGGGCGCGCCCATAATCAGGTATAAAAGAGACGCGCAGAAGCTGAAAGCGCAAAACATCACCACCGTGGCCAGCAGATCCCTGTTTAAAATGATACTCAGCGTGATCACAATCAAAAGAATCAAAAAAACGCCTTCCACCATCAGGATCTGCATGCCGTCTTTTCCTCCTTCTCACAAGCATCCGCCGCAGACGCCTTTTTCCTTGCTTCCTTTTCAGCTTCTGACGGAAGAGGCTTTTCCTTTTTCTCCGTTTCCTTTTTTTCTTGGGAACGGGTCCATATCTCTCTTCCGGAGCGAAAAGCGGTTCTTCCGATAGTATGGGTTCCAATAGGCGTAGCGATGGCGACAGCCAAAATCACCAAAATGATTTTAATGCTGGCAGGGGATATTCCATTATAAACAACTAAACCGCATCCAAACAGCAAAAGTCCCAGTGTCTCACCGATCCCCGAAGCGTGCAGCCGGGAATAAAAATCCGGAAGCTTCCATACGCCCAGCGCCGCTATGGCGATAAACACCAGACCTCCACTCATAAGAACACAGGAAAGAATCTGCGCCAAGCTCATGACTTCCTGCCTCCCAGATATTTCCCCAAAATCACAGAGCTGACAAAAATCAGAATCGCATAGGTAATAGCTATATCCACAAACATCTCAATCCTGCCATCGATCTCTCCCAGAACCAAAAACAGCAAAATCGTATCCGCCTCAATAACAGAAAGGCCGTTAAGACGATCGTAAACGGTAGGCCCCTTGATGACGCGAACCAGCATAAACGCAATCATTAATACAATGATCCCAAGGCAAACATACAGAAAATAGATCATCCTTCTACCTCCACAGACGAAAAACCCAAATTCTCATACATCACGTCCTTTTCTCCAAACAAAGAAGCCACCTTTTTCTGGATCCGGCCGGAAAGAAGATCCCTAGCCATCTCCTCGTTCAAAGCATGGATCGTGTAATGGCCTTCTTCTGTCACCTCCAGGGTCACCGTCCCGGGCGTCAAGGTTATGGAATTGGCCAAAAGCACATGCGCCATGGGATTATCCATGGGCATACGGAAAACCGCCAGTCTGGGATCGATCTGATTGTCCTGTCCCATAATCGCCCTGGCCACCATCAGATTGGATTGTACGATTTCCTTTAAAAGCCATATTCCAAACAAAGCCAGCCGTAATACCGGCACCTGAAAAACGAAATATTTTTTTTCCCTTTCCCGGTTCTCCAGCAGCAGCAGGGGAAAACAAAGATAAGAAATAACAGCACAAAAGCAAATTCCGGCCAGAACATCACTTGTCTGGATCTGTCCGCACAGCAAAAACCAAAAAACCAGTAAAATCAGGAACAAGTGCAGATAATGCCCTATAGCGCTGCCCTGAATAGCAGGATCTCTCAGCCAATTTCTATATTTCAAGTTTTAATCTCCTCGCCTGAAATATTTATAAAAATTTTATACTCTTTCCACACTATTTTCACAAAAGGGATTTCTTTCGTCCACAACCATTAAATCCTTTTCTTCCCAACCAAATTTTTTCGACTTTTCATCCCCTTTTAAACCGCCTTTTTTCATTCCATTAAAAAAAGCCCGGCTTCCGGGATGTTTCCCGGGCCAGGCTTTTTTCGATGACCCAAAGGTCTTTTTTATTTTTGTTTCGGGTTTGCTCCTGCTTCCTTCTGTTTGAATTCCCGGAGCTGTTCCTCGTCCACTGCGATCTTTTCCTGAATGGCTTGTTGAAGCATCATGTCTTTGACCTTCATCAGACGAGTCTGATTACCCCTCTCGTTTTCATCAAGCTTCATTTTGATATACTTGATGGTTTCCTCAAGCTGCGGAATCATAACGTATTCCAGCGCGTTTACCCTTCTTCTGGTCTTTTCGATTTCCTCTGCCAGAAGGCTGGCTTCCTTTTCCATGGCGGCCAGCTTCAGCATGGTGGGAAATACCTCTGACAGACGGGCGATAGCGCCGTCCAGCTCGCCGGAAGTAGACGCGAAGCCGTAAGGATAGATGTTGGAGGTATCGCTGGATTCGGTTTTAAAATCGAATACCGGCACGTTGACACTCATAACATTTTTTACCCCTACTTCGATGGCTACGCCCTGCTTGGGATACATCAGGGCTTCTTCCAGCATCTGAGAGGACATCACCGCACTGGCGATGGTAAAGTTGCCGTAGACCTCGTTTAAGAGCTTTTCCACTTCTTCCCGCAGGGCCTTGTTTTGCCTGGCCAGCTCCAGGAACTGCTTCATCAGCTCATCCCGCTTGTCTTTCATGAGCTTGTGCCCACGTGTGGCAACCTTTAAACGTTTTTTCAGAGAGGTCAGCACCATTCTGGTCGGATTTACATTTAACCGAGCCATATTCCTATCACCCCTCTATCTTAGTCAAAGGAAACCTTTTCTTTCGGCAGATATTTATCCAGATATTCGTCACGAACACGCTTCAGTTCGCTTCTGGGCATGATGGTCAGAAGATCCCAGCCGATGTTCAGCGTTTCTTCGATGGTTCTGTTGGTTTCATAGCCCTGAGAAACATATACCTTTTCAAAAGCGTCCGCGAATTTCGCATACAGCTTATCGGTTTCGGACAGAGCCGCTTCACCCAGAATCGCCATCAGCTCTTTACATTCCTTACCTCTGGAATATACGGCAAACAGCTGGTTCATGTTGTCGGCATGGTCTTCTCTGGTCTTTCCTTTACCGGTACCTTTATCCTTCAGACGGGACAGGGAAGGCAGTACGTCGATAGGCGGCGTGATGCCTTTTCTATCCAGCTCTCTGGAAAGGATGATCTGGCCTTCCGTGATATATCCGGTCAGGTCCGGGATCGGGTGGGTTTTGTCGTCTTCCGGCATGGTCAGGATCGGGATCATGGTAATGGATCCTTCAAAGCCCCGTTTTCTTCCGGCTCTTTCATACATCTGCGCAAGGTCGGTATACAGATAACCGGGGTAACCACGTCTGCCGGGGACCTCTTTACGGGCGGCGGAAACCTCACGGAGAGATTCGGCGTAGTTGGTGATATCCGTCAGGATAACCAGTACGTGCATGCCCTTGTCGAAAGCCAGATATTCAGCGGCGGTCAGTGCCATACGGGGAGTGGCGATACGTTCGATGGCCGGGTCGTCAGCCAGATTGGTGAACAGTACCGTTCTGTCGATGGCGCCTGTCTTTCTGAAGTCGGAAATGAAGAATTCCGCTTCTTCATATGTGATACCGATAGCGGCAAATACTACGGCGAAATTACTTTCCGTGCCCAATACCTTAGCCTGACGGGCGATCTGGGCGGCCAGTTCGGCGTGAGGCATACCGGAGCCGGAGAAGATAGGCAGCTTCTGACCTCTTACCAGTGTATTCAGGCCGTCGATAGCGGAAATACCGGTCTGAATGAATTCCGCCGGGTAGTCTCTGGCGGCCGGGTTCATGGGCAGGCCGTTAATATCAAGCCTTTTTTCCGGGATGATTTCCGGGCCGCCGTCTTTGGGACGGCCAAGTCCGTCGAATACACGGCCCAGCATGTCGGTGGATACCGCCAGCTCGATGCCGTGGCCCAGGAAACGGACCTTACTTTCTGCCAGGTTGATGCCGGCGGAGCTTTCAAACAGCTGTACCAGCGCATTGCCGCCGTTGAGCTCCAGGACTCTGCACCGTCTCATCTCACCGTTTGGCAGCTCGATTTCGCCCATTTCATCGTAACCTACATTTTCAACGTTTTTTACCAGCATAAGCGGGCCGGCTACTTCGGCAATTGTCTTATATTCCTTAATCATCCAAATCGCCTCCCTTATTGACTAATGCTTCAACGCTGTCGGTCAGTTCCGCCATGATTCTGTCAAACGCCTCCTGCGTCTTATCTTCTTCTACATACTTGAATCTGCCGATGGCCTCTCTGACAGGGAGTGCGCTGAGTTTTTCAAAATCCGCGCCCTTTTCCAGAGCGTCCTTGCTCTTATTGTAATATCCCAAAATCAGCTTCAGCATCATGTACTGCTTAGCCAGGGACGTATAGGTATCCACTTCATGGAAGGAGTTCTGGTGCAGGTAGTCTTCTCTGATGGACTTACTTGCTTCCAGCTTCAGTCTGTCAGGATAGGACAGAGCGTCTACGCCGACCAGCTGTACGATTTCGTTCAGTTCCGCTTCTTCCTGCAAGAGGGTCATCATCTGTTCTCTGAGCTGAGGGAATTCCGGATTTACTTCGGAAGCAAACCAGGCGTTCAGTCTGTCAACATACAGAGAGTAGCTGTTCAGCCAGTTGATGGCCGGGAAGTGACGGGCATAAGCCAGCGCAGAGTCCAAGCTCCAGAATACCTTTACGATACGCATGGTAGCCTGGGATACAGGCTCGGAAAGGTCTCCGCCCGGAGGAGATACGGCGCCGATAGCGGAAAGAGCGCCTTCGCGGCCTTCCGTACCAAGGCTGATAACTCTTCCGGCTCTTTCATAGAACTGCGCCAGACGGGACGCCAGATAAGCGGGATAGCCTTCTTCACCGGGCATTTCTTCCAGACGTCCGGACATTTCTCTTAACGCCTCGGCCCAGCGGGAAGTGGAGTCAGCCATCAGGGCTACGGAATAACCCATGTCTCTGAAATATTCTGCGATTGTGATACCTGTATAAATGGAAGCCTCTCTAGCCGCTACCGGCATGTCGGAGGTGTTGGCGATCAGCACGGTACGTTTCATCAGGGGCTCGCCGGATTTGGGGTCTTTCAGTTCCGGGAATTCCATCAGTACGTCTGTCATCTCGTTGCCGCGTTCGCCGCAGCCGATATACACTACGATGTCAGCATCCGCCCACTTGGCCAGCTGGTGCTGGATAACGGTTTTGCCGCTTCCGAAGGGGCCGGGTACAGCCGCAACGCCGCCCTTGGCGATGGGGAACAGTGTGTCTACAACACGCTGACCGGTTACCAGAGGCATCTGGGGTACCAATTTTTCTTTATAGGGACGGCCTCTTCTTACAGGCCATTTCTGCATCATCTGTACGTTGACCGTTTCGCCTTTTTCATTTTCCACAACGCAAACGGTATCTTCAACGGTAAAGCTGCCCGCTTCGATCTTCTTAACGGTACCGCTTACTCCGTAAGGAACCATGATCTTATGCAGTACGATAACGGTTTCCTGTACGGTGCCGATTACATCTCCCGCCTGAACCTTATCGCCCGCCTTAACGGTAGGAACAAATTCCCATTTCTTTTCTCTGTTCAGAGCCGGCGCCTGTACACCTCTTGTAATGTTGGAACCGTATCTTTTCAGAAGCTCTTCCAGAGGTCTCTGAATACCGTCGTAAATGGTCTCGATCAATCCGGGGCCCAGCTCTACGGACAGAGGAACGCCTGTGGTTACAACCGGCGCTCCGGGCTTAACGCCCGCCGTTTCCTCATATACCTGAATAGAAGCCGCACCATCACGCATTTCGATGATTTCGCCGATCAGACCCTGTTCGCCTACACGAACTACGTCGAACATATCCGCCTCTTGCATGCCTTCTGCAACGACCAGAGGTCCGGCTACCTTTACTATCTTACCTTGGCTCACTTTTTCAGTCACCTGCCTTCAATTTTTTAAATCCACTTCATCGAATCGTTTCATCATCTGAAACTTAGTCATTGCCAAACAGAATATCAGCGCCGACAGCCCGCTCAACCGATTTCTTGACATTGGCAATGCCGATTCCGTAGCTGCCATCCATACCGGGAATCGGAATGATGGCCGGTATACGCATATCCTTGTATTCGTTGATGCTATCACCCATGTCCTTGCAAAGGCCTTCGGTGATGTAAATGATCGCATAATCTTCCTTTGCGATCCTGTGAAGCGTCTTAACCGCCTCATCACTGTCCAGGCAAGGAAAAACCTGTAATCCAACAGCTTTGAAGCCCAGTACGCTTTCTCGGTCTCCGATCACGCCTATTTTATACATACGTTTCCCTTAACCTTTCCTTGATGGTATCCCTGGGAAGGTCTGCCAAAAGACCCGCCATGATGATCCGGGCAGTCTTAATCTCGTTTTCCTTTGCGATCAGATAGGCTGCCATGGGCTCCATACCGAAGGTCACATGCTTTGCCCCTCTGGCAAACTGGATGATCATGTTGTCGCACAGTTTTTCCAGCATGGTAAATCTGCCGGCATCCTTGACCATGGCGCCGCCTTCTGCCAGGGCCGTATTCAGCCCGAAAGGCAGGAGCTTTTCCGCAAACTGTTCATAGGCTTCATCATAGCCTGAAACAAACAGCTTCTCAGGCACATTCCCTCCGGGAATGAAAACCTTATTGAAAAAGTCCCAGGTTTTTCCCATTTCTCTCATTCTTACAAATGTTTTTAAATTGATGGTATCGATCAGCAGTCCCACGTACCTGCGAAGGAAAGCGTTATTGGCGGCGGAGGCCAACTTTGCCATCTCCGTGTAGCAGGCCTTGTCAAAGATCAGATCGATGATCTGGGGATCGTTTGTTCTGGAAAACACATCGATCACTTCCAGCATCGCGTTTTTCATATCCGTCGTCATGCTCAGGAAATTTCTTTCCCGAACCATAACCGCCATTTTGTTCACTTCGATGGATCCGTTGCTCATCAGAAGAGGCATTGGATCGATCCCTAAAAATTCAGCCTTCATCAGGGTTTTCAGATTATGATAATCATAGGGATACTGGAACAGCCGGAAAGGCTCTTTATCCGGAGCGATGGAGAGAACAAATTCGTAAGTCTTCTTCGTTTCCTCCGTAAGAAGCTCCTCAAAATTCTCTTCCCGGACCGGCTCCCCCCCATAGCCATAATCTGAATCATACAGTACTTTCAAAGCGTCCGCAGGTGTTTTGCTGTCTACCATTTTTTCCACTTTTTCGCGGGTCAGCAGGTTTTTTTCGACGCTGCGTACCCGCGCAGTGGCGAATACATAGTCTTTTCCCAAAGTCCCTCCTCCTTTCAGGCAGGAAATTTATCAACCCGGGGATTATCGGAACAACGCCCCTACGACTTCCGAAGTAGCGTCTTCCCTAACAGCGCCCACCATTGTCTCTAACGTTGAGTTGATCTCCACGGATCCGCTTCTCAGCACAAAGCCGCCTGATGCGCCTATGGTATCCTCGCTCAGGGTCACCTGCGCGCCTTTTTTCCCATCGGCGTTCACCTTTTCGACGATCTCTTTTCCGATGGCGTCCTTATCTTTTTTGTTCAGATACAGGATTCCGCCGTCGATGGAAGCCTCAGAAGAAACTTCCTTGATTTTCTTTACGAGAAAATCGACATATTCGCCTTTTTTCATCGTTTCCAGCTTTTCCAGGGCCTTGTCAAAGCTTTTGGCAATGACGGACTGCTTGGCCGCAAGTCTCATTTTTCTGGCCTCCAGGTCTGCCACGGAAAGCTTGCGGTTTTTCAGCTCCGCAGCGTCTTCCTGGGCCTGGCGCTGCATTTTTTCCTTCAGCGCCGCGGCCTCCTGATTTGCCTTTTCCACTACGGCCTTTGCTTCATCCTTGGCTCTGTCTGTGATGATCTTGGCGTTTTCGGTCGACTCGCTTAAAATCTTGGCCGTTATATTGTCTATGCTCATCTTTTCACACCCTTGAATTCGTTATAGTTTTAGATTGCAACGCCGTTTACCATCAGGAAGGAGATCAGCAGAGCAAGTACAGCGTAGGTTTCTACCATCGCCGGATATACCATGGCCTTTGCGATTTCTTCAGGTCTCTTGGCGATCATCATGATACCGGCAGCAGCGGTTCTGCCCTGAGACAGACCGGATACGGCGCCTACAACACAGATCGGAAGAGAAGCAGCCAGGATGTAAAGACCCTGGGGAATGGTCAGCTCGGCAATGCCGGCGCCGCCCAGAATACCAACCTTCAGCATGATAATGAACGCGATCAGCAGACCGTAAATACCCTGTGTACCAGGCAGAGCCTGCAGTACCAGCGTCTGACCGAATTTTTTGGGGTCTTCTGCGATAACGCCTGCAGCCGCTTCACCGGCAACACCAACACCAAGAGAGCTTCCCAGCCCGCCGCCGAACGCTGCGGCAGCCGCGCCTAACAATGCAAGAAACGTTCCGTTAAACACTAAATTTGCAACTTCGATGCTCATATTAATTATCCTCCCTCAAAATTTGGACATATTTTGTTTTTTCGTTGAATGGATCAAAGGCCTCTCCACCGCTTTCATAGAATTTGCCGAAGAACTCTACGTACTGAAGTCTACAGGAATGTACGAAGGAGCCCAGGGCGTTGATTGCGATGTTATACGAATGTCCGATGACAAAAGCGATGGCCATTACGAATACACCCAGGATCCCGCCGCCGGCGAGAGAGCCCATCGTGTTAACAACCGACGCGATTACCGCAGACGCAAGACCCAAGGCCAGAAGTCTGGAATAGGACAGAACATCTGACAGGTAGCTGGTTACGCCGTAAAGGCTCCCCAGGCCGCCGGTAATTTTGCCGATGCCTTTTTTATGACGTCCGCCGGTCAGGATAATGCCGACAGCGCCGATAACGGTCATATACAGGCCGATCTGGGTAATACCCGCAGAGAAGATTCCGCCGATCAGGCCTCCCAGCCACAGCACAAGGCCGGCCAGGAATATGTACCAAAGACCTACGTCACAGAAGGCGTCAAAGGGTCTGCCGTCCTTAATGGACAGGTATGCGTTCAGTCCCATACCAAGCGCCAGATGGATCGCTCCCAGAATAAAGCAGAAAATCAATAATGTCATGGGTTCTTCCAGCGGGTTGATCCACAACGGCGTAATGGTAAATTCTACGCCAAAGAAGGTGTCTGCGATGACGGTCAGCAGGTCTCCGAAGAAGCCGCCGAACATGGCGCCCCAGAACATGGTCGCCAATCCGCACCAGCAAAACATCTGAAACATCTGTTTCATCATGCCCTCCAGCCTGAAGGATTTGAGAATCACAAAGGTGGCGATGGAAATCATGGCACCATATGCGATATCCGCCAGCATCATGCCGAAGAACATCATATAGAAGAAACCGAAAAACGGCGTGGCATCCACAGTTCTGGAATCCGGAAGCGCATACAGCCTTGTAATGGCTTCGTAGGGCGAAAGCACCGCCGCGTTGTGCAAAAGCACCGGCGTCTCTTCTCCCTTTTCCGGTTCTGTGATCTCATAATAGCACTCATATTTTTCGAAGGCTTTTTTCACAAGCTCTTCCTTCTGAGCGATCACCCAGCCGTCTACGTAAAAGGCCCGTTTTGTGGTAAGCATCCTGGCCTTTACCTTTTCCTGATCTCTTTCGATAATCAGGCTGTCATGGAAAAATTCAATATTTCCTTTTTCGCTTTCAGCGTTTCTGATTTTTTCCTCCACCGCCGCTCTTTTTTCAGCGATTTCGGAAAGCTCCTTGTCACATTTTGCGATGTTTTCGGAAGCTGTTCCTTCCACGCCCTTGAATGTAACCCTGTTAAAGCCGTACTGCTTCAGAAGGTCCATGATTTCTTCCGTATCCTTCTTCATGCACAGTATGCTCAGATAATGCTGCTCCGCGTCTGATCCGATCAGATCCACAACGCTTTCCGCAGATTTTTCCGAAACCTCGGCTTTCAGCTTATCCACTTCCGCAACAGAGGGCACAACGCCGATCATTACTTCAGCGAACCTGGTTCCCTGCATTTCAAGGGGAACATCGTAGCCAGACCAGGGCATAAGCGAAAGCTTATTTGTCTGAACACGGTTTTCCGCGCTTCTCAGCTCGTTCAACTCATTGTTCAGGGCGATAACCTCGTCTACGCTTGTAACAATTTGAGACTTTTTCTTTAAGGCTTCGTCGAACTCAGCAGCTGCCACAGCTCTTCTTGTTCGAATCAACGGTTTTTTTGCGGTTCCGTATCTTTCGATGGTTTCCAGGGCCAGATCCGCCTTTGAAATTTCGCCGTCCAGCCGGGAAACCGCCACCTCATTTCCGTCTCGGGAAACCAGGGAGGACCATTCTTCATCCGTCAATTTTTCGTCCTGGGCATTCAGTTCGACAACGCCTAAGCGCATCAGCTCTGCCATCAAATCATGCTTGACTGACTCGTGACCGATGGCTGCAAGCTTTTTCATTCTGACAATTGCCACTTTACTTCACGATCCTTCCCACAATGATTGAGACAGCGCTTTCCAAATTCTTTTCTGCACCATTCAGAATTTCGGAACACTCTTTCTCTGCTTTTTGAATCACCTCGTCGTAGGAAACCTGCGCTTCCGACTCGGCTTTGCTCAGCGTAGCCTTATACGCTTCGTCCGCAGCCTGTTTTGCCTCTTCCAAAATACGGGCAGCCTCTTTTTCCGCATCAGCGGCAATCTGTTTGACCTCGGCATTGCTTTGTTTTCTCATTTCCTCAGCTTTGCTTTCGACTTCCTTGATCATTTTGATTTGCTCGATTGCCACAGCATCACCTCCCATCCATTTGAAATCGTTTTGCGTTTCTGTCTACTCTTTTATGAGACAAAAACAAGGCCGCGTTTTTGCTGGATTTGTGTTCGATACACGATTCCCCCTTCCTTTGGAGCGACACGGCCAACTGTGCCTGCCCTTTCATATTCCTCCTTTTACCTTTACACACTCTCTTTCTTACCAATTCTATTGACAAAAGATGCGATCGAGAATACAAAATTGAATGCAAAAATACCGAAAATCGTCCCCCATTCGTTCACGCCGTCAATCAGCACCGCCAGCAGGAACACGATGATATAGCACAGAAGGCGGAGCCAGTAGCGGCTGGTTGCGTATGTTTTCGCCTGATCGGGTTCCATTTCCGTCACCTTTTCTACGGTTCGAAACAGGATCTCAAAGGAAATGAATCCCGCGGCGGCGCCAAAGGCCACCCCCAGTATAGCGGGCACCGGCTGATCGAAAAGAATCAGACACAAAAGGCAGGCCACCACCTCCACAAGAAAGCCCAGTAAATAGCCTGTTTTTTTCCACTTGATCAGCGTGTCTTCTTTCAAGTTCATCCCTCCCGGTCAGCGTTGTGTGCTTTTGCACTCACTTTTAATATTGTATCTCAAATATTCTGAAAACTCAAACAGCTTAACAAATTTCGCTAAATATTTATTACTTTTTTCAATATCCCCAAAATTTGTTTCGATGCGGTTCCATCGCCGTAAGGATTCGTTGCTCTGGCCATGGATTCATAAGAATCCGGATTGTCAAGAAGTTCACAAGCAATATGGAAAATTTCCTCCTGTTTTACCCCTGCTAATCTCGCTGTACCTGCCAAAATCGCCTCCGGACGCTCTGTTTCTTTTCGTACCACAAGTACAGGTTTTCCCAGAGCCGGGGCCTCCTCCTGAATGCCGCCGGAATCGGTCAAAATCAGATAGGATCTTGCCATCAGGTTTGAAAAAGGCTGATATTGCAACGGTTTGATCAGATGCACCCGGTCTATTCCCTCTAATATTTCACCGGCGGTCTTTTGAACGGCCGGATTCAGGTGAACCGGGTAAACGATCTCTACATCGTCATATTTTTGTGCGATGTCCCGGATGGCGCTGAAGATATTCACCATGTTTTCTCCCAGATTTTCCCTTCTATGGCAAGTTACGGTAATTACTCTTTTTGTTGAAAAATCAATGTTTTTCAGGGTTTCATCCTCAAATTCATAGGGCATGGAAGTAACTTTCAAAAGCGCATCTATTACGGTGTTTCCCGTAATATAGATTGTTTTTTCCGGTATGCCTTCTTTTGTCAGATTGTCCCGATTGGTTTTCGTAGGGGCAAAATGGATATCCGCCAGGTGTCCTGTCAGGACCCGGTTCATCTCTTCCGGATAAGGGGAATACTTGTCATAGGTGCGCAGCCCCGCCTCCACATGGCCGATCTTTACCTTGTGATAAAAAGCAGACAGGGACGCAGCGAAAGTGGTCGTCGTATCTCCGTGAACCAGGACCAGATCCGGCTTTTCCGCCTCCATCACCTGATCCAGTCCGCCGATCACATTCGATGTGATCATGCTTAAAGACTGGTGAGGCTTCATGATATTCAAATCGTACTTGGGCTTTAACTGGAAAAGCGCCAAAACCTGGTCCAGCATCTCTCTGTGCTGAGCCGTTACGCATAGGATCGATTCAAAAGCCTCATCTGCTTCCAGCGCCTTCACCACCGGCGCCATTTTGATCGCCTCCGGCCTGGTTCCAAAAACCGTCATAACCCGTATTTTCCCGGCTTCCTTTGGCTTTGCCCCGCTTACATCCACCGAAATCTCTCCTTCCTTCTTTTTCCCCTCTCCATCCGAGGGCTTCAGGAACACATAAACCACCGTAGCGGCGGCGATAAACAGAAATACCGTATCCATATAGGCCCCCTGGCTGATCAGGACGGCGCAGATACCCAAAATACCGCTGATGGCGTAAAGAAGCATGACCGTTGTCTTCTGGCTCATGCCTTTGGCCATGATCCGGTGATGCAAATGACCCTTGTCCGCTTCCATAATAGGTCTTTTATTGGCGGCCCGGCGCACGATGGCAAAGGCCGTGTCAAAAATAGGAAGAGCCAGAGCCAGAAGGGGTACCAGGGTAATAATGACGGCGGAGCTTTTCAGGGTCCCCAGGGAAATCCCCGCCAGCATGAAGCCCAGGAAAAGCGAACCTCCGTCTCCCATGAAGATCTTGGCCGGATTAAAATTATAGGGCAGAAAGCCAAGGGCCGCTCCCGCCAGGGCGAGGGTCAGCACGGAAATCATCAGGCTGCCGTTTAGAAAAGCAGAATAAGAAAGGGATAACGAAGCGATAAAGGCCAGTCCCGCCGCCAGACCGTCCAGGCCGTCGATGAGATTGATGGCGTTGGTGATGCCTACGATCCACACCACCGTCAAAAGATAGCTGATAAAAGGCGAAAAGAAAATATAAGACTCTCCCCCTCCAAAGGGGTTATTAATATAGGCGATCTGCGTCTCTGTAAAATACAGCACCGACGCGGCCCCGATCTGAAACAGAAGCTTGACCTTGGCGCTGAGATTGTGCAGATCATCATAAATGCCCACCAGAAAAATAATGGTCGCCCCGGCCAAAAGCCCCAGAATCGGCTTTGTCAGCGGGACCGTCACCAAAATGGAAACCACGGCTCCAAGATACATGGCCAGCCCCCCAAACCGGGGGATGGGCCTGGAATGCACCCGCCTTTCATCCTTTGGGATATCGATGGCCCCCACCTTATAAGCGAGCCTTATACATACCGGCGTCATGATCCAGGCAACCACAAAAGCGATCAAAAAAGCGAAAATCAAATCCTGCATAGCTCTATTCTTCCTTCGTTGAGTATTTTTTCAGCAAACGCATCGGGATAATCTCCCTTGAATACCACCCTCCTGATCCCCGCATTCACGATCATTTTTGCGCAGATGGCGCAGGGCTGGCAGGTGCAGTAAAGGGTCGCTCCTTCAATGCTGACGCCGTATTTGGCCGCCTGTATGATGGCGTTTTGTTCAGCGTGGATCGCCACACAAAGCTCATGCCTTTCTCCCGACCGGATACCCAGCTTCTGCCTCAGGCATCCCGTCACATCGCAGTGCGGCGCTCCTGCGGCCGCCCCGTTATAGCCAGTGGCGATCATTCTTTTATCCTTTACGATTACCGCTCCCACCTGCCGTCTCAAACAGGTGGATCTTTGACTGACTACCATGGCGATTTCCATAAAATATTCATCCCAGCTGGGTCTCATGGCTCTTCCCTCTTGTATTTCTGTTTATTGTCCAAATACTTTTTTTGATATTTTAACCCCATCCAGCGCATCTTTGCAATAAAAATCCGCTCCGATCTTTCTGGCGTAGCCCTCTGTCAAAACGGCGCCGCCTACCATGATCAGGCAATCAGGCTTGACCGCCTTGACCGCCCGGATGGTTTCCTCCATGCTCACCACCGTGGTGGTCATCAGGGCGCTGAGACCAAGCAGCCGTATGTTCTCCTGCTCTACCGTATCGCAGATCTTTTGCACCGCCACATCCTTTCCCAGGTCGATCACCTGATAGCCGTTGTTTTCCAGCATCACCTTCGCGATGTTTTTCCCGATATCGTGTACGTCTCCCTTTACCGTAGCAATGGCCACAGTTCCCCGGTTTATCTGCTCTCCCTGGCTTTTCAGCTCCCTTTTGATTACCTGAAAGGCCTGCTTGACGGTTTCTGCGGATTTGATCAGCTGAGGCAGAAACAGCTTCCCTTTTTCAAACTGCTCTCCCACCTGGCCAAGGGCCGGCACGATGATTTCCTCGATGATTTCATCTGTGCTCCTGCCCTGTTCCAAAAGCACCTCTGTCGCAAAGGCCGCCTTATCCTCAAAGCCCCTTTGGATAATATCATATAAATCAAATACATAGGATTCCTGCACTTTTTCCAAAGGGTTGCAGGTGGCGCAGTTATGGGGTCCCCCTTCCGGCATTTTCTCCTGTTTTTTCTCCGTTACGATCCGCTGCACCGCCGCATGGTTGGTAAAATAATCCACATATTCATCGCAGCCCTGATCGGCGCCGGAAAGCACCTCAAAGGCCCGGATGGTATCCATATATTCCGGCTCTGTGGGATCCGTGATAGGCGCATCCAGCCCCGCCTGCATGGCGGCCGCCAGGAAGGTGCGGTTCATCAGCTTCCGCTCCGGAAGGCCAAAGGAAATATTGCTGGCCCCCAGCGTTGTTTTGATCCCAAACCGTTTTTTGACCTCCTCCAGGGCCCGCAGAGTTTCCGCCGCAGCGGACTGCTGGGCGGAAACCGTCAGGGTCAGGCAGTCCGCTATGATCCTTTCCCTGCCGATCCCGTAGCCCTCCGCCTCCCGGATGATTCTTTCGATGATCTCTACTCTTTTTTCCCAGGTTTCCGGAATGCCCTGCTCATCCAGGGCAAGGGCAACCACGCAGGCGCCGTACTTCGCTGCGATGGGAAGGATCTGATCCATGCTTTCCTGTTTGCCGTTTACGGAATTGATCAGGGGCCTGCCGTTATACCGCCGGGCGGCTTCTTCCACCACATCGGCTCTGGCGCTGTCGATCTGCAGGGGCAGCGCCGTCATGGAGGCCACCCGTTCCATCACCCTCAACATCATTTCCTTCTCATCGATATCCGCAAGGCCCACGTTGATATCCAGGATTTGCGCTCCCGCCTCCTCCTGCCGGATGGCTTCTTCTTCTATATATCCCAGATCTCCCGCCCGCAGGGCTTCCTTCAGCTTCTTTTTCCCTGTAGGGTTGATTTTTTCTCCGATGACCGTGATCCGGCCGCCGCCCAGCTCCACCGTTTTCATGGAAGAGCACACGGCCGTAACGGCGGCCACCTGCCGCCTGACAGGGGCCACGTCCCTGATTTCCTGCGCCAAAAGCCGGATATATTCCGGGTCCGTCCCGCAGCAGCCGCCGATGATCCTCACGCCGGCTCTGACGAAATCCCCGCAGATCTCAGCATATTCCCGGGGCGTCACATCATAAAGGGTCTCTCCGTTTTCTACCCGGGGCAGGCCGGCGTTCGGCTGCACGATAACGGGGATCCGGCAATGCTGCAAAACCTCCGTTACAATGGGAGCGATCTGCCGGGGTCCAAGAGAACAGTTGACGCCCAGGGCGTCGATGCCCAGATCCTGCAAAGCCGTGACCATGGTCACCGGATCCGTTCCCATCAGCATCCTGCCATCCTCCTGGAAAGTGACCGAGCACACGATGGGCAGGCTTGTCTTTTCTTTGGCAGCCAGAATCGCCGCCTTCATTTCGTAAATATCCGCAAAGGTTTCAAAGATGATCAGATCCGCCCCGGCAGCCTGCGCCGCCTCAGCCTGTCTTCCATATACCCGGTAAGCCTCGTCAAAGGTCAGATCTCCCGCCGGCGCCATCATTTTGCCGCAGGGTCCAACGTCCATCGCCACCAGCGTCCCAAAATCCGCCACCGCTTCCTTGGCTACGGCGATGGCTTTTTCAATGATTTCCTCTACGCTGTAGCCGCAGCCCTCCACCTTGTATTCCACCGAACCGAAGGTATTGGCGGAAACCACGTGAGAACCGGCCCTGGCATAGGCCCGGTAAATCTCCGACAGCCCCCTGGGATCGGTAAAATTCAAAAGCTCCGGAATGTCTCCCGCCGCAAGGCCGATCTTTTGCATCATGGTTCCCATGGCGCCGTCAAAAATCACCACCTGCTTTTCCAATAATTCTCTAAATTTCATCTGGCTTACTCCTCATCTGTTTTTTCGGATTTCTCTTTTGGGGCGGAACCCCTGCCTTCGTTATTTACCGGGAAACCCTTTTACCGGGAAAGCTCCCGGATGCTTCCGATGCTCCGCATGATCCTTTTCGTCGTATCGGGGCGGTTCATCGTATAAAGATGTATCCCTCTGACGCCCCAGGCCATCAGATCCACGATCTGACCGATGGCATAAGCTTCTCCCGCTTCTTTCAGGGCTTCGGGATTATGTTCATATTTGCGGATGATCCTCATGAATTTCGGGGGGATCTCGCAGCCGCACAGATTCTTCATCCGCAGGATCTGGGATGCATTCAAACAGGGCATGATCCCCGCCGAAACCGGCAGATCGATTCCCGCGATCTCCAGCTTTTCCATAAAATCGTAAAAGACCTCGTTATCAAAAAACAGCTGGGTAATCAGAAAATCCGCTCCCGCCTCCACCTTCATTTTCAGATTCAAAATATCCCGCGCCCTGGAGGGACACTCCGGATGTCCTTCCGGATAACAGGCTGCGCCAATGGAAAAGCCTCCCTCCGCCTTTATCTGGCCGATCAGATCCTTGGCGTATTCATACTGAAGAGGGCTTGGAAAGGTAAAATCCGGATCCTGAGGGATATCTCCCCTCATAGCCAGGATGTTTTCGATCCCGTTTGCCTTCAGCTGCTCCATCACCTGCGCCACCTCCTGCTTGGTAGAAGAAATACAGGTCAGATGAGCCAGGGCTTCGATCCCGTAATGCTGCTTGAGCCTGGTGGCGATTTCCACCGTTCTTCCCTTTGAGCTGCCTCCCGCTCCGTAGGTAACGCTGATAAAATCAGGATTTTCCTCTTTTAAAGCCTCTATGGTTTCATACACCCCCTCAATGGGCAAATGGGCCTTAGGCGGAAACACCTCAAAGGAAATAACCGTCTTTTTTGTTTCATACATTTCTCTGATCTTCATTTTTCCCTCCCAACCGGGCAGGTCAGCCTCCCGCCCTCTCCGGCTTGTCCTTCAAATAAGACGCCGGCTTGTCCTTTCTCACTGCTCCTCTTCCTTTAAATCGATCTCGTTAAAATACACCCTGTCCAGATACAGTCCCCAGGGCGGCACCGTTCTTCCCGCCCGGCGCCGGTCCTTTGAGGCGATAATATCGGGGATTTCTTCCGGCGAAAGCCTTCCAAGGCCTACCTCCAGAAGCGTCCCCGTCATGATCCGCACCATGTTATAAAGAAAGCCGTCACCCCTGACAGACAGGCTTATCAGCTTTCCTGCATCCGGTGAGGCTTTTTCTTGTGTTTTGGTCGTTTGGGCATTTTCTGAAAAAGACGCCAGCTCCTGGCAGCCTATATGATAAGAATAAATCGTCCGGACCGTGGTTTGCTGAGGCGTACTTCCCATAGCCATAAAAGCCCCAAAATCATGGGTACCCACAAAGCAGGCCGCCCCCCTGCGCATGGCCTGCAGATCCAGCTCTTTCTCTACCGTATAACAATAATTGCGTTGGAAGACGTCCTTTTCCCCGCAGTTTCTGATCTTATAGGTATATTTTTTCCCGCAGGCATTAAACCGGGCGTGAAAATCCATGGGCACCTGCTCCAGCCCGGTGATTTTCACATCGCCGGGCAAAAGCCGGTTGGCCACAAGCCTGAGCTTTTCCACAGGGATACCGAAGGCGCCCCTGAAGGTCGCCCTCTGGCCCAGGGCGTGAACCCCCGCATCCGTGCGGCTTGCACCCTCCAGCTTGACGCGGCAGCCGCACACCTGAGACAAAACCTCTGTCAGTACGCCCTGCACCGTTCGTTTGTCAGGCTGGATCTGCCATCCGGAAAAATTTGTGCCGTCATAGGCGATGGTAAGCAAAATGTTTTTCATGATTTCTTCCAGGAACTTTTTAAATCCACGATTCTTGTAAATACCTTTTCCTCTTGGGTTGAAAGAACTTCATCCAGCATATAATAGCCCTGGCGGAAAAACTGACAGCGCTCCTGGGGCTTCATCTCCAAAACCGACGGCTCCGCCTTTGCATGATAAATCTGCAGGGAATCCGGATTCAGTATGGGATTTCCGTTTTCATCATTTTTCATCAGGGTTCCGTAGGCATAAATGGTGATATCCGCCGCATGCTCTGCGTCTACCCAGTGAATGGTTCCCTTGACCTTTCTTCCCGTAAAGCTGGTGCCGCTTTTCGTCTGGGGATCATAGGTGCAGACAAGCTCTGTCACCTGTCCTTTTTCATCCTTGATCACTTCCTCGCAGCGGATAAAATACGCTCCCTTAAAACGGACCTCGTTTCCGGGAAACAGTCTGAAATAGCCTTTCACCGGCTCTTCCATGAAGTCCTCCCGCTCCACATAAAGATGCTTTGTAAAGGGTACCTGCCGGCTTCCCAGGGAAGGATCCTTCCCGTTTTCCACCTCCATCCATTCGCACTGATCCTGGGGATAATTGCGTATGGTTACCTTTAACGGATCCATTACCACCATTTTGGAAGGGGACTTTTCCTTCAGATCTTCCCGCACACAGTGCTCCAAAAGGCCCATGTCCACCACGCTGTTGGCCTTGGCCACGCCGATCCGTTCACAAAAATCCCGGATAGCCTCAGGGGTATAGCCTCTTCTGCGCAGTCCGGCGATGGTAGGCATTCTGGGATCATCCCAGCCCATTACCTTTCCCTCATCCACCAGCGCCTTCAGGTAACGCTTGCTCATAAGGGTATCCGTCAGATTCAGCCTGGCAAATTCGATCTGCTGGGGGGGATTTTCCCATTCCGTTTCTTTGAGCACCCAGTCGTAAAGAGGCCTGTGGTCTTCAAATTCCAGGGTGCAGATAGAATGGGTAATGCCCTCTATGGCGTCTTCGATAGGATGGGCAAAATCGTACATAGGATAAATACACCATTTGTCTGCGGTGTTATGGTGAGTGGAATGGGATATCCGGTAAAGAGCCGGATCCCTCATATTGATATTGGGCGAGCTCATGTCGATTTTTGCTCGAAGCACCTTTTCCCCGTCCTGAAATTCTCCGTTTTTCATTCTTTCAAACAAATCCAGGTTTTCTTCCACGCTGCGGTTTCGATAAGGGCTTTCCACCCCGGGCTCCTTCAGCGTACCCCGGTAAGCCTTCATTTCTTCCGCAGAAAGGTCGCACACGTAGGCCTTGCCTTTTTTGATCAGCTTAACGGCGCATTCATACATGGTGTCAAAATAGTCGGAAGCAAACAACAGCTTGTCCCACTGAAAGCCCAGCCATCTGACGTCCTCCTTGATGGATTCCACATATTCCGTATCCTCCTTCACCGGATTGGTATCATCAAAACGGAGATTGCATTTGCCTCCATATTTCAGAGCCGTTCCGAAATTCAGGCAGATGGACTTGGCGTGTCCGATATGCAGATAACCGTTTGGTTCAGGGGGAAACCTGGTATAGACCCGGCCGCCGTATCTGTCCTGAGCCAGATCCTTGTCGATGATGTTATAAATAAAATTGGAAGAGACCGCTTCTTGCCCCTGGGTTCTTTCTTCCGCTGTTTCCTGCGTTTTGGAATGTTTTTCAGCCATAAAATCCTCCTAAAAAAATAATAATAATTATATCACAATCCCCTTCGATTATGGTATAATTTAAAGAAAAAAATAAGGTGGGAATGGGTTATGGATATTACAGATATTAAAATATTAGAGTTGCTGCAGCAAAACTCCAGAATTTCGATTTCCGAAATCAGCAAGAAAGTCAACATGTCCCTGTCTGCAGTCAGCGAACGTTTGAAAAAGCTGGAAAGCACCGATATTATCAAGCAATACACGGTCATCCTCAATCCTGAATATCTGGGAAAAGAGCTGTCCGTTATCATGAATTTATGCCTGGAGCAGCCGGGTATTACAGAAGAATTTGTGGAATTTGTCAAATCCGAGCATGAAATCCTGGAATGCCACTATATTACAGGGGACTACGATTATTCCCTGAAAATCGTCACAAAAAATACCGCCACGCTGGAAAAGCTCATGAACAAAATCAAAAGCTACCCCGGAATCAAGCGGTCCCAGACCAATGTGATCCTCTCCAGCATGAAAAACAATTACAGCGTTGCGCCTTATACAGACAAAAAAATCTAATTGTCCGGCCGGGAATCTTCCCGGCCTTTCTATATGAATGAATCCTTTTATTCTCCGATACCGCAGCCGATTCCAGCCGAGATTCCCTCCTGCCAATAAAAACCGCGGGCGCCTTCCTAAAAAGGCGCCCGAAAATGGTTGATAGATCTATTCCCAAAGGATCCGAAAATAAAAGCTTTTTCTTTTTCAGCCTCCCTGTGTTGTTTCCGCTTCATGAAGCCTTTCTTCCCGGCGCTGATCCCGAAACCCGAGAAAAATTCCCACGATTACCACAGCGCATCCGAAAAATTGCAGGCCCGACATCACTTCTCCCGCCAAAAGGGCCAGCAGCATTCCCAGCACCGGAGACAGATTAAACAAAAGTCCGGAAACCGCAGCGTCTACCCTTGCTACGCCGGCGCTCCAGGCCATATTGGCAACTCCCAGGATCACAACGCCCAGATATAAAAGGGACAGCACCATTTCCGGCGTAAAAGCGGGAATGCCTGTTACCAAAAGGATCTCTCCGATACAGAAGGGCGCCGTCAGCACTACGCCCACGCCAAAGGTCATGGCCGCAATAATGGCGGCAGGCAGATTTTCATCATATTTTTTGATATGTACGCTGTAAATCGTCCAGGTGACCGAGGTGCTGGCCGCCATCAAAATACCTACGATGGTGGTGTTTTCATCGATAAGCGTCCCGCCGATACAGGTGATAACGATACCGGCGGTGGCAAGGACCGCGCCCACAGCCTTCCAGGCCGTCATGACCTCTCCCAGACATAAAACGCCCCCTACCAGCATACACACCGGCATGGTAGCCTGCAAAATCGAAGCCACGTTGGCCGAACACCAGGACAGGCCCGCCTGCATGACCACCGTATTGCATAAAAACGCCACGCTGCCATAAAAAAGAGCCTTTTTCGTAAGCAGCATCCCGGGGCGAAAGCCTGCCTTCAGCGCAAAGGGCAGAATGAACAGAAAGGCAAAAATGCCTCTGAAAATACTGATGGTCACCGGGCCCGCCATGCTGAGGGTGGCCTTTCCAACCACCGGCAAAGACGCCCAGGCAACGATAGCGATCATCAGATAAAGGTAGTATCTGAGATGGGAAGTGTGCTTTTTCATTTGGCTTTCCTTCTTTTCCTGTTTTTGGCCGCGTCCCGGATGCCTGGGATCCACCGGCCCGCCTCAGGCGGCGCCGGTTGCGGATCCATTTGAGCAAAGCTTTTACTCTTTTGATCGTCCGTTTTATTTTGCTGTCAGAAAGCTTTTCTCCCTTTTATTTTATTTCTTTTTTTTACTTTTGTTTTTATTCTGGCCGGCTTTCTGGCCCTGACCGGAGATCTGGCTTTGGCCGGTCTGTTCGCCGCGCTTCTGAGCCATTTGCTTCTGGTATTGCTCGATCTTCTGATCCCGCTCCTTCTTTCTCTGAGCCAGCCGTTTTTCCGCTTCCCGCTTGGCTTCTTTATAGGGGTTGACCTTTTTGCCGGCCTCCTGCTGCTCCTGCTGCATCTTAGCCTGTTCTCTGAAGGTAATAAAGATGATAACCACAAACATCAGGATCATCAGAACCGTTGTTACAAGGGATTCTGTTTTGGCATTCTTCGTTTTAAAGGAAATGCTCACATCCTCTCCCAGCTGGTTGCCCTGGGTATCCGTCAAGGCGCCGTCGATGAGGATCTCGTATTCCGTATTCTGATCCAGTTCATTTTCAAACAGCAGATTTACCCGCTCCGGTTCATCCTCCTGTTCCAATACCATGATGGGCTGTTCCTTGCCTTCGCCATCTACCACCCGGAAGCAGCTTTCGTTTTCCGTAACCTCTATGGGCTGACTGAATACCAGCCGGGCCATCTGATTGATGGTCTGATATCCGGTTCCCCCATCCTCCGGAAAAGCGGAAACCAGCTCAAGCTGCCCCGCCGCAAACGCCGTTTGGCCGAAAACAGCTCCTGCCATAACGATGATTGTAATGATACCTAGTATTTTTTTCTTCATGTTTTTTTCCTCTTTTCCCTCAGAGCTGTGAAAAATTCCTGCAAAACGCTCCGGCACTCTTCCTCCAGAATCCCGGCCTCGATTTCTACCTGATGATTCAGTCTTTTATCCTGCAAAAGGTTCATCAAAGACCCGCAGGCTCCCGCCTTGGGATCCATGGCCCCGATGACAAGCTTTCCCACTCTTGCCTGCACAATGGCTCCGGCGCACATAGGGCAGGGCTCCAAAGTCACATACATCTGGCACCGGTGCAGACGCCAGCCTCCCAGATGAGCCGCCGCATCCCGAATGGCCATGATCTCCGCATGACAGGTGGGATCCTTTTTCCCTTCCCGGCAGTTTCTTCCCCTGCCTACGATCTGCCCGTCGCAAACGACCACCGCCCCTACCGGGACTTCCTCTTGCGCAAGAGCCGCCCGGGCCTCTTCCAGAGCGGCCCCCATATATCGCTGTTGATCTGTCATTGTTTCATATCCTCAGAATTTGATTATAACATCGATTTTGGTCTTGTACAATAACAAAATCGGTGTTAAAATATCTGTGTTATATGCCCCTGGAGCTAAGGGGATAGCGCGTCGGTTTCCTATGCCGTGCGTCGGATGTTCGAATCATCTCGGGGGTGCCAAAGGCTGTAAATGCAGACATTTACAGCCTTTTTTATTCTGTGCCGGCCTTCGTCTTGGCCGTTTTTTAAGATGACTTTCTCCGTTTTAAGACAGGAAAAGCCGGGAGTCTGTTTTCAGATCCCGGCTGGATTTTGGAGCGGAAGACGAGATTCGAACTCGCGACCCTCGCCTTGGCAAGGCGATGCTCTACCCCTGAGCCACTTCCGCAAATATTATCGGTTTTTTTAGCGCCTTCTCTCTTGACGCTTTAATAGATTATCCTACTTTCCTTTGTTTGTCAATGCTTTTTCTCCATTTTCTCTGGGCGCTTTTAAAAGGGGAAAAGCCCTTTCTCCCTATTTTTCTAATCCTCCCCCAGCCGAAGGATCACCTCATCGGACACCTGGCGCTTGCTCAGCCGCCTGACCATAGCCGCCTGTTCCAGATATGCGTGAGCCTGCTGCTCCGTCATGTGCTCCTTTTCCACCAGCAGGCATTTCGCCCGGCCCTCCGCCTTCACATCCATGATTTTTCTGCGCAGCTTCTGATTTTCCGCCCTCAGATTCAAAGCCCTTCTGCGGCTTGCCCGCAGCAGCTTCAGCGCTGTAAAAAACAGCATCCGGTTAAAGGGCTTTGGCATCACGTAAACTCCGTAATCCTCCACCTTCACGCAGATTTCATCGGAAAGCTCCGCCGCCACCAGAAGCATCACGCCGCTCATGCTGTCCTGAGCGATCTGAAGAGCCAGCTCATGGCCGAATTCATCGGAAAGAGGCGTATTGATAATAACCAGGTCATATTCCCTTTGGGAAAGGGCCCGCCTGGCTTCATTTTCGCTTTTTTGTATGGTGATCTGAGGCGAGAACAATGAATTGATCAGCTCTGATATGGTCACCGCAAATTTCTGATGAGAGGATACGATCATGATCTGCTCCAAGCAAGCTGCCTCCTTTCCGGTTTTATGAGCATAATATGATAATATAAATGATACGCTTTCTCAGGGAAAAGGGCGAAGAACAAATCCCCCTTTCCCCAAAGGATCCTAATAAGTCAGAAAATATAACGCATCTTCCTTTACGGACTTGTCATCTGATAAAATATAATCCCGCCATTCTCCCCGTTTGGCGGCGATATAGCCTTCAAAGGTCTTTTCCGGCAGCGCGCTGCGGATAAAATCGCTTTCCGCCGCCAGATCCACCGCCGCTTCCAGATTCTTGGGAAGCTTGGCGTAGGCCTTTCGTTCCTCCTCCCCGGCCTCATACAGATCGATGTTGCAGGGGGGAGGCAATTCTTTTCCTTCCTCGATTCCCAAAAGCCCCGCCTCGATAATCAGATGAAGGGCTAAATAAGGATTCAGGCTTGGATCTGTAGAGCGCATTTCCATTCTGGAAAACTCCCCTTTTGCCGCCGGGATCCTGACCATCTGGGAACGGTTCTGATGAGACCAGCTGACATATTCCGGGGCTTCAAATTCCCCCAGCCTGGCGTAGGAATTGATCAGCGGATTGGTAAAGGCCGCCATATCCACCGCCTTGTTCAGAATCCCCGCGATAAAGCTTTCGCTTGCCTTGTTATGCTCCTGTCCCGTTTTGAACAGGTTTTCCCCCTTCATGTTAAACAGCGACAGATTGATATGCAGCCCGCTGCCGTTTTTCCCGGGGAGAGGCTTGGGCAGAAAGGAAGCGTAAAGACCGCTTCCATAGGCCAGGGTCTTAACTACCGACTTGAAGGTAATCAGATTGTCCGCCGCTTCCAGAGCGTCAGTGTAGCGAAATACCATCTCATTTTGTCCCGGTCCCCCTTCATGATGGGATGAGGTAATGGAAATCCCCATTTCCTCCAGGGTCAGGCAGATCTGCCGGCGGATGTTTTCCCCTCTGTCAAGAGGGGCGATATCCAGATAGCCCGCTTTATCCTGGGGAATTTTGGTGGGATTGCCGCTTTCGTCTTTTTCAAAAAGATAAAACTCGCATTCCAGTCCTACGTTGCAATGCAGCTGTTTTTCCCTGACCTTTTTCAGGGTCTCGCAAAGCAGATACCGCCCGTCCCCTTCAAAGGGCCTTCCATCGGGATAGCGGATAAAACAAAAAAGCCTGATCACCTGTCCCTGAGGAGACCGCCAGGGCAGGGTGGAAAGGGTCGCGGGATCGGGAAACAGCAAAAGATCCGAATCCTCCACATTCATAAATCCGCTGACAAAGGACGCGTCAAAGGAGACGCCGTGCAAAAACGCATGCTCCAGCTCGGACGCCATGATCGAAATGTTTTTCTGAACGCCGAAAATATCACAAAAGGCCAATCTGATAAATTTTACGTCGTTTTCCTCAACGAATTCCAGAATTTCCTGCATGCTCTGGTTCATTTCTCTTTCCTCCTCTGTTCACTCTCTTTGTTTCCATTATGCCATAAGACTTCGCATTTTTGTGGATATTTTTGTCGGTTTTTTTCATAAAACCTCTTGACTTTTTTCTTTCCGGCGTTCATAATAGTCATGACAGCAAAGGCGCTGCAAGTTTATTCTTGCGGTGTCTTTTTTTGTAGGATCGACCTCCTGCACCCGTTCTTCAGGAAGAACGCGTGTCACGTACACCTTGAGAAAAGAGAGTTGGTATCCCCGGGATACCCTGGGCGCTTAATCGGAAGCGCCGGCCGCCGGCGGTCCTTGCCGGCGTAAAAAACACCAAAATGACGGAAGGGGTTAGAATGAAAGCGCCTTTCGTCTCCCTCCGGCCTGTATCTCATACAGGTGCTCCCAAAACACAGTTGCTTTATCAGGCCGGGTCTAAAACCTTTTTGAGAAACGTTTGCTTTTTGATGAAGCAAACAAAAGGGATTGGCTTTTCCCTGCCAGTCCCTTTTTTCGTTTTTTTCAAGGCTTTTTCTTCTCCCTTTCCGGCCGCCGGCCCTGTTTTCACCGGATCTTCAGCCGGCCGCTCCGGCCGGTGTCAGTCGCAGCAGGTCCGCATCGCCAGGATGGTGCGGCCGATCAGATCGTCCAGCTCCCAGCCCAGCATTTCCGCTCCTTCTTTTATGGTTTCCCTGCTGCAGCCGGCCGCAAAGCTTGGCTGCTTGAATTTTTTCTTGACGGATTTCAGTTCCATATCCTGTACGCTCCGGGAAGGCCGCATCAGAGCGCAGGCGCCGATCTGGCTCGTCAGCTCGTCGGTGGCAAACAGCACCTTTTCCATTTCATGCTCCGGCTTCACATCCACGCCGGTCATTCCATAGCCATGGGATACGACCGCCCGGATCAGCGCCTCATCCGCTCCCGCTTCTTTTAATATTTCCGGCGCTTTTACACAGTGCTGCTGGGGAAACTGCTCAAAATCCACATCGTGCAGAAGCCCCACAAGGCCCCAGAATTCCTCGTCCTCTCCATAGCCCAGCTCCTTTGCGAAATACCGCATGACCCCTTCTACCGTCAGAGCGTGCTGGATATGAAAGGGCTCCTTGTTATAGGCCTGTAAAAGCTCCATTGCCTGCTCTCTTGTCAATGCCGCGTTCACTTTCTTTTCCTCCCTTTTTCCCAAGGCTTTATCCTTGCTGTTTTTGGTATCATTTTCTGCTTTCGTTATTATACACCTCTCCCGCCCTCAGCGCCAGAGCCGGATTCTCATATTGCATTTGCCTGAAAAGTATTATATCATATTTTAAACTGCCAACAAGCGGCCGCCGCTTTTTGGTCCAAACAAAGGAGGAACGTCTTATGAAACGAACCCTGATATGTCTTTTGACTTTGGCACTGATCATAGCCTTCGTCTCCGCAGGCTGCGGAGATAAAGATAATACACCCTCCGCCTGCGCCACCCGTTTTCTGGAAGCGCTGAAGGCAGACGAGCTCAGCGATGTAGAAAACATTTATCCCTACGGACAGATCGATCCCGCCCAGATGGTCTTTGGGGAAAACAGCCTTAACGACCAGGCTGAAGAAATGTTTAACGACAAGGCTCGGGGCTTTGATTATATGTTCGGAGACATCTCCGAACAGGATAGTCTTGCTACCGTTACCGTCAATGTCACCGCCTACAATTTGGGCGCGTCCATATCAGAGCTTGCCCTTGCTTCCAACCAGGCTGCCAAAAGCCTTATGGACAGTCTGGCAAAGGCCGGTCAGGCTCCTTTTTCAGCGGAAGCCAATACCGCTCTTGTCAACCAGCTGGGCCAGGCGGAAAAATCCTATGAACAGACCGTAAAGCTGACTCTGACAAAAAAAGGCGACCAATGGACGGTAGACGAAATCCGCTACGACAGCGATTTCTTCACAGCGATTACGGGAAACACCCCCGCCACCCTCAGCTCCCTGTCCGCCGCCTACAAAAAAACCATGGCGGAATCCGCCAGTCAGGAGCCCTCTGCGCAGTCCTCCCCCGGCAGCCAGGAACCGGAGCAGCAGGCTCAGGCACAAACGTCTCCGGCGGATTATGAAATCGACGATATGGATGAAGCAATAAAAGCCGTAGAGGATTATCTGCGCCTTGACGATGACGATCCCGACAAGCCCTATATCCGCGTGGACAGCGAAGACAGCGCCGCCTATACGGTACTGTGCTACGAGCTTATCCCCAATTCTGACGGCACCAATTCCGAAGCCATCATCGGCTATTTTCTGGTAGATAAGGTCACCGGCCAGGTTTCCGAAAAGGATGCGGGTATATAACCGGGACAGCTGCGGCTAAAAACCCCGGGCATGCTCCCGGACAAAAAAGAAACGCAAAAGCGGCTTTTGGAGCTTCCCTGCCGGACGGGAAGGGATTTCTCCGAAAACCGCTTTTCCTTTGCTTTTCTTTTTACGCTCTGCCTCTCATTCTCAAGACCGGTTTTGCCGCCCTTATCCAAGGCCTGCCACCTGATGCACCGGAAGGGAAAGAACGATGGCCTGGGGTTCTTTTTTTAAGCCGCAATCCTTGTTGATCTGCTCCAGGATCCCTTTTCCTTCTTCTGTAGAAGCCAGAATCGCGATGACTTCCTTTTCCTCCAGAATCGGCATCCCAAAAAAGCTTTCTCCCCCGTCCCTTGCCACGCCTCTTGCGTGAAGTACCGTTCCTCCCGCCGCCCCGGCTTTTTTGGCCGCGGCTACGATTTCTTCCGTATAACCGGCATTATATACCGCTAAAATCAGACAAAATTTCACCAGTTCTTCCTCTCCTTCCCTCTCCGTTTCCGGCTCCGGTTTTATTTCATGATTGACAACCTTCCCCACCAGCGCGTTCACTGCGCTCAAGGGAACGGTGAAGGCGATCCCCCTTCCGGGGCTTGCCATGCTCATCATCCGGCTGACAGAGGTGATCATTTTTCTGCATACCCCCTGGGGCATCAGGCTGATCATCACATCCTTTTCGGAGCTTCCCAGCCCCAGAAGGTCCAGAAGCTCTGAATTGGCAGTTCCTCTTCCATAGCAGAGAAAGTTCACAAAAACGCCCTGTTCCTCATAAAACTGTCCGATGATTTTTCCCCGGCCTCTGTCTACCACGCAGGTCAGCATCATCAGCCTTTCACTATTTTCATTTTTCATATCCTTCACCCCTCGTAATACAGCATCGCCTCTGCCAAAGCATCCATCTGCGCCTTGTGAAGCTTTCTTTCGCTTTCCATTCTCTTTTTATACACAAAGCCCAGCACCTGAATGGAAATCAGCGGCGTCATGGCAACCATAGCCACAATGCCGAAGGCGTCCGTCAGGATATTACCGCCTACGCCCTCGCAGGCGCCCATGGCAAAGGGCAAAAGAAAGGTAGCGGTCATAGGGCCGCTGGATACGCCGCCGGAGTCAAAGGCGATAGCTGTGAAAATCCGGGGAACAAAAAAGGATAAAACCAAAGCGATCAAATACCCCGGCACCAAGAACCAGTAAATCGACACGCCAAACAGCACCCGGATCATGGCGATCCCTACGGAAAAGGCCATGCCTACAGACAAGCAGGTCAAAAGGGACTTTTGCGAAATCGCTCCGTTTGACAGATCCTCCACCTGTTTGATAAGCACATGAACGGCAGGCTCGGCCACAACGATAAAATAGCCGATCAAAGCGCCGATGGGAATCAGCGCCAGGGCGTAGCCGGAATTGGCCAGCTGATTGCCGATCAGATTGCCGATGGGCATAAAGCCTACATTGACGCCGGTCAAAAACAGAACCAGTCCCGCGTAAGTATAAACGATCCCCACCAGAACCTTTCCCAGGGCCTGGCCGTGAAAACGTCTGGTCACCAGCTGAAAAACCCCAAACAGCAAAAGGATCGGGAAAATCGCCACCAGCACTTCCCTGGCATAGGCGGGAATACCTGCCGCAAAGCAGGCCATCACGTCTCTTGTGGTTTCTACCTGGGAAACGGTGATATCCGCATAGCTGGCGGAATCCGGCCGGTAGAAGATCCCCAAAAGCAGCACCGCCAAAATCGGGCCGATGCTGCAAAGGGCTACCAGCCCGAAGCTGTCCTCCTGAGAATCCCTGTCGCTTCTGAGCATCGCCATGCCGATACCAAGGGCCATGATAAAAGGAACCGTAATGGGCCCGGTGGTCACGCCTCCCGAATCAAAGGCCACGGCGATAAAGTCATTGGGCGCCAGGATCGAAAGGCCGAAAACCAGGATATAAAAAACGATCAGAAGCTTTGCCAGATTGATTTTCAAAAGAATCCTGATCATGGCGATCATCAGAAATACGCCCACGCCCACAGCCACGGTCAAAATCAGCGTCATATTGGGAATGGTAGGCACCTGATTTGCCAGCACCTGCAGATCCGGCTCGGCGATGGTGATCACGATCCCCATGATCAGGCAGGCAAAGAGAGCCAGCCCCACCTTCTTCATACGGGTCATTTCCACGCCGATCCCTTCTCCCATGGGCAGCATGGCGATATCCGCCCCCAGGGAAAAAAGCCCCATGCCAAGGATCAGAAGCAGCGCGCCGGTCAAAAACAAAAGCAGGGTCCCCGCAGGCATGGGAATGATGCTGACCGACATCAAAAGCACGATACCCGTTACCGGCAAAACCGATGTAAGAGCCTCTAAAATCTTTCCCTTTAACCTTTTATTCATTGGCACCCCTCCTGTCTTTCCTTTTCTGCCTTTCCGTTTCGGTACGTATAAAGATCCTTTTCATGCTCGCAAGAAATTCTGAAGAAATGCAAAACCACAAAAAGAACGAAAAAAAATGTTTTTGAAATAAACAGTTTTTTGAGAATATCCTGAAATTATTTCTTTCATTAAATCTTCTTTTATTAATATTAACACAAAAAACAGGGGATTTGCATTAAAATTATATAAACATTGAGACACATGACAAGGCTTTTAAAGGAATCCGCGGCAATAAGAAAACCGCCCGACCTTTTCGGACAGGCGGCAAAAAACCGGAATCAGAAATTCATTCCTTATTATTAAAACCGTGCGTTTTTTACATTCAAGCGATTGACCGCCTTCAAGATATCGATCTTGGCCGACTGGACCGCCACGATGGATTGCTGGGACTGATTTTTCAAAATCTCCTCCGCGTTGGCCTTGGAGCGCAAAGCCCTCTCCACATCGATTTCCTCCGGCCATTCCGCCGCGTCTACATACACCAGAACCTTGCCCGCCACATCGATGTAGCCGCCGGTGACCGCGGCGATCAGGTATTTCTTCCCAGGCAGCCGGATCCGCATTTCTCCCGTATCCAGCAGCTTCACCTGCCAGGAATGCCCGGCCATATAGCCCTCATAGCCATCATAGGTTTTGAGGATGACCATTTCCACATCCCCCTCGTAAAACACCCTTTCCGGTGTAATCACTTCTAATCGGAATGTCTTTGCCATAAGACCACCTACTGTTCTCTGTTCTTATATGCGTTGACCACATCATCGATACCGCCGGCAAACAGGAAGAAGGATTCAGGGATTTCGTCGTGTTTTCCGTCCAGGATCTCTCTGAAGCCCCGGATGGTTTCTTTCAACGGAATATATTTCCCCGGCTGTCCGGTAAACTGCTCGGCAACGTGGAAGGGCTGGGAAAGAAAACGCTGGATTTTTCTGGCCCGGTTAACGATGATCTTGTCTTCCTTGCTCAGCTCATCCATGCCCAGGATAGCGATGATGTCCTGCAGATCCTTGTATTTTTGCAGAATTTCCTGCACCTCTCTTGCGGTATTGTAATGCTCCTCCCCAACGATCTGGGGATCCATCATACGGGAGGTGGAAGCCAATGGATCCACCGCCGGATAAATCCCCAGCTCGGAAATAGAACGGGACAATACCGTTGTGGCGTCCAGATGGGTAAAAGCCGTAGCGGGAGCCGGGTCCGTCAGGTCGTCGGCAGGAACGTAAATCGCCTGTACCGACGTAATGGAGCCCTTCTTTGTGGATGTGATCCGCTCCTGCAGGGCGCCCATTTCAGAAGCAAGGGTCGGCTGATAGCCTACCGCCGAAGGCATTCTTCCCAAAAGAGCCGATACCTCCGAGCCAGCCTGGGTAAAACGGAAAATATTATCGATAAACAAAAGCACGTCCTGATTTTCTTCATCCCTGAAATATTCCGCCATAGTCAGTCCCGAAAGAGCCACCCGCATTCTGGCTCCCGGCGGCTCGTTCATCTGGCCGAAGACCATGGCCGTTCTTTCAATAACGCCGGATTCGGTCATTTCATTATACAGACCGTTTCCTTCTCTGGTTCGTTCGCCTACGCCGGCGAAAACGGAAATACCGCCGTGCTGCTTGGCGATGTTGTTGATCAGTTCCTGGATCAAAACGGTCTTTCCAACGCCCGCGCCGCCAAACAAGCCTACTTTTCCCCCTCTGGTATAGGGAGCGATCAGATCCACCACCTTGATGCCCGTTTCAAAGATCTGAGAATGGGTATCCTCATCCTCGAAATCCGGAGAAGGTCTGTGGATCGGCATTCTGGGGAGATTTTCCAGGGTTTTGCCCTCGTCGATGGTTTCTCCGATCACATTGAAAAGACGCCCCAGCACCTCTTTTCCCACCGGAACAGAAATACAGGAGCCTGTATCGATGGCCTCCATGCCCCGCTTCAGGCCTTCTGTAGCCGACATGGACACGCAGCGCACCACATCGTCGCCGATATGCTGCGCCACCTCCAGCACGATGGTTTCCTCTCCCTTTTGTATGGTAATAGCGTTCAAAAGCTCCGGCAGATGATCCGCGTCAAACTGCACGTCTACGATGGCACCGATGATTTCGGTGACCGTCCCTTTATTCTCGGCCAAATTATCTCACTCCTTCCCTCAGGATAAGGCGTTCGCGCCGCCGATGATTTCGGTGATTTCCTGGGTTACGGCGCTTTGCCGCGCCAGATTATATGACATGGTCAGCTCTTCTATGATCTCCTGGGCGTTGTCAGTGGCGTTTTCCATCGCCATCATCCTGGCGGCGTTTTCGCTGACCACGGACTCGGTAATGGCTTTAAATAGCATAATTTCAACATATTTCGGCACCAGGTAGTTAAAGACCGCCTCCTCGGAGGGTTCATAGTCCACCAGCTGGACACGCTCCGGAATATCCTCCTTCTTCTTTTTCGATACAAAGGGCAAAAGGCGCACCACCTCCGGCTCCTGCTTTAAAGAAGATTTGAAAGCCGTGTAAATCAGATTCAGCTCATCCAGCTCTTCCCGGTTATACATCTGGATCATGGGATCGCACACCATCTTGGCGTTCAGAAAGGACAGGTTTTCCGGCGGTCCCAGATAAGCGGCGGACATTTCATAATTCTGACTTTTGAAAAATTCCGCTCCCTTTGAGCCAAAAGCAAAAATAACGGAGTTTTCCTTGTCTTCAATGGATTTCTGGGCCTTTTCGATGACCCTTTCATTGAAAGCGCCGCACAGCCCCCGGCTGCTGGAAATCACGATAAAGCCCTTCTTTTTGATTTCACGGGTTCCTTCCAAATAGGGGCTTTCGATCTGTACGGTGTTATGAAAAATTTCTTCGATCGAGTCGGTGACGATCCGGAAATGCCGTCTGGTTTTTTCCAGTCTCACTTTGGAAGTTCTCAGCTTTGCCGAGGAGACCAGGCTCATGGCTCTGGTCAGATGCTCGATGCTGCTGATTCCCTCGATCCTCTCTTTTAATTCTTTGGTATCGCCAACCGCCACGCTCTTTCACCTCCGGCTCAGTCCTCGTTGAATTCACCGCTCTTATAAAGCTGCATGAATTCCGTCAGCGCCGCCGTCAGCTGCGCCTCAGTCTCATCCGTAAGAGCGCCGGTTTCCTTGATGACCTCTCCCACCTCCGGATGATGGATGTCCATAAATTCGTACAGCTGTTCCTCAAAATGCCGGATATCCTTTACATCGATCTCCATGAGAAAACGGTTGATGGCCGCGAAAATAATCATCACCTGGTGCTCCACGCGAATGGGGTGATACTGAGGCTGCTTCAGCACCGCCATCAGCCTTTCGCCCTGCATCAAGCGCTGCAGGGTGTCATTGTCCAGTTCGGATCCAAACTGGGAAAAGGCTGCCAGCTCTCTATACTGAGCCAGCTCCAGACGGATTTTTCCGGATACCTTTTTCATGGCCTTGGTCTGAGCGTTGCCCCCTACACGGGATACGGAAATACCCGAGTTGATGGCAGGTCTCTGTCCGGAGTTGAAAAGCCTTGTTTCCAAAAATATCTGACCATCGGTGATGGAAATAACATTTGTGGGAATATAGGCGGAAACGTCGCCCCTTTGGGTTTCGATAATCGGCAGGGCCGTGATGGAGCCGCCGCCGATTTCCTGGCTGATTCTGGCGGAACGCTCCAGAAGCCGGCTATGCAGATAAAAAACATCCCCCGGATAAGCTTCCCGTCCCGGCGGCCTTCTTAACAGCAGGGAAATTTCACGATATGCCACCGCATGCTTGGAAAGATCATCGTAAATGATCAGAACGTCTTTTCCCTGATACATGAATTCTTCCGCCATGGCGCAGCCCGCATAAGGAGCGATATACTGCATGGGCGTCACATCGCTTGCCGTAGCGGAAACGATGATGGTATAATCCATGGCGCCTCTGTCCTTCAGGGTCTGAACCAGCTGGGCGACCGTGGATTTTTTCTGGCCGATAGCCACATAAATGCAAATGACGTTTTCTTCCTTTTGATTCAGGATGGTATCGATGGCAATGGCGGTTTTACCCGTTTGCCTATCGCCGATAATCAGCTCCCTTTGCCCTCTTCCGATGGGGACCATGGTATCGATAGCCTTGATACCCGTCTGCAGCGGCTGGGATACGGATTTTCTGTATAAAACCCCCGGTGCGGGATTTTCCACAGGGCGGTGCTTTTGCGCCTGGATCGGACCGCTGCCGTCGATAGGCTGCCCCAGGGCATTGACCACTCTGCCGATCAGTCCCTTTCCCACGGGAACCTCTACTACCTGCCCGGTGGGCTTAACGATATCCCCTTCCTTGATGTGCCTGTCAGGGCCCAGAAGAATGACGCCCACGTTGTCCTCCTCCAGGTTCATGGCCATTCCGTAAACCCCTCCGGGAAACTCCAGAAGCTCGCCCTCCATGCAGTTTTCCAGTCCGAATACTCTGGCTACGCCGTCGCCCACCTGGATGACGCTGCCAAATTCCGATATTTCAACAGCGCTGTCATAGCGCTTGATCTGCTCCATAATGACGGCGCTGATCTCTTCGGGTCTGAGATCCATCTGTATTCATCCCTCCAATTCAAATGTTCCCGCGGCAGCTGCGCCGCGGGCAATCCTCCTCCGGAGGATTACTACAGGGAAACCTGCTGTATGCTGTCGTGGATGATCTTCAGCCGGTTTCTGACAGAGGCGTCTAAAACCTGATCCTCCACATATACCTTCATGCCGCCGATGATGGCCGGATCCACCTGGTTGCTCAGCTGGATCTGTTTCCTCATCAGCCGGGAAACCTCTTGTTCGATCTTTTCGATCTGGGCCCTGTCCATGGGAACAGCCGTTACCAGAACGCCCTCTCCTATATGATTACCCTCATTGACCATCTTGGCGTACTGCTTGGCAATCCCCGGTAAATACTGGATCCGGCGCTTGTCAAACAGCACCATCAGAAACTTCAAAAGCGTATCGGAGATCTTTTCCCTGAACAGCTCGCCCACCAGAGCCTTTTTTTCCTCCTTGCCCACCTTTGGATTTCTCAGCAGGAAATAAAACCGGCGCTGGGATGTGATCATCTGGGACACAAAAGAGATTTCCTCCTTGATCCGGTCCGTTTCCTCCGTCTGCAAGGTCAGTTCATACAAAGCCCTGGCATATGTTTCTTCCACGGTGAACTTAGACATCTGTCTTTCCTACCTCTTTCAGAATCCGATCGATAAACGCCCGCTGTTCCTTTTCGTCCAGCTCCTTTTCCAGGATCTTTTCCGCCATGAACACAGCCAGGCTCACGATTTCCTCTCTTGCCTCATAAACGGTTTTATTCTTTTCTCTTTCGATTTCCAGCTCGGCAAGACGCTTCAGCTCATCCGCCTGCCGGTCGGCTTCGTTGATGATTTCCCTGTAGCGGTTATCCGCCTTGGCCTTCGCCGCGCTGATGATGTCTCTGCTCTCCTTTTGGGCTCCTCTGATCTTCAGCTCGTATTCCCGCTTCAGCTCAAGAGCCTCCTGATTTTTCTGCTGGGCAAAATCCAGAGAAGCGTCGATGGCATCCTGTCTTTTCTTGACAAAATTATGGATAGGCTGGGCCAGCACTTTGCCCAGCACCACACAGATGATCAGCGTATTGATCAGCTGCATTATGATCGTCCAGTTAAACTGTACGACACCTGTGACCTCCAAGAAATCGCCTCCTTCCCCCTATGACAAAATCCTTTTCGCATCGGGGCCTCTTATGCTTTACAAAAGGCCCACAAGGGGATTTGCGATAACCAGCATGATCGAAATAATGAAAGCGAAAATACCTGTGGTTTCCGCAAGAGCCGCGCCCACTAAAAGCGTTCTCAGGATCGCGCCCTGGGCTTCAGGCTGTCTGGAAATACCCTCAATGGCTTTTCCCGTAGCGCCGCCGATACCGATTCCCATACCGATGGCAGACAGCATTGCTAATCCGCCGCCAATTGCCGAGCAACCCAGCACAATCGCTTTTGCTAATAGTTCCATCCTCGTTTCCTCCCTGATAAAATATCAAATGTTTTATTTACTTAAGAGACTTGGCTCAAAGTAACGCTTTTGTTTCCGGCGGGGCCGGATATCTTCCTATTCCTCGGTTTCCGTATTGATCCCCACAAAGGTCATGGTCAGCATGCAGAACACAAACGCCTGCAGGGCCGGTTCAAACAGGTCAAAGAAAAGATTCAGCGGAATGGGCAGAACCAGATTGAAAAAGGGAACGCCCATGCCCAGCATGGAGCTTAGGGCCGCCGTGGCCTGATAACATAAGGTCATGACGATACACCCGCCCAGAATATTTCCAAACAGTCGGAAGGACAGGGAAATAGGCAGGGTAAGCTCGCTGATCACATTGACCGGCAGCAGGAAAATATAAGGGGAAGACATATGATGAAGATGACCCTTCAGGGTTCTGGCGCGGATGGCCAGGCCCTGGATCATGAAAAAGGCGATAATACCCATGGCAAAGGTGGTATTCACATCCGCCGTAGTGGAACGGATCCCCACGATCCCAAGGAAATTACAGCAAAAGGTGAAAATTAAAAAGCCGACAAAATAAGGCGCCAGATACGCATTTTTTGCCCCTACCGTTCCTTCAATCAGGCCGTAGAGCATTTCCACCCCGGATTCCAAAAGCGCCTGCACCTTGCCGGGGCGCTCCTTCAGATTCCTGGTCAGCAAAACCGACGCCACGATCAAAACCAGCATCACGATCCAGGTAAAAAATACCGATTCCGTAATAAAAATCCGATCGCTGATTCTGAAAAATATTCTTGGCCCTAATTCCTCCAAAGAATGCATACGCTCACAACCTTTCCCCATTGATCAGGCCGTCTGCATAAATGGCGGCCTTGGTCGTGCAAATTCCGGCGAGGCTTCCCAAGGCGGCCGGCAGGCCAAGCCTGAGGCTCAAAAGGAAAACAGCGCCGTATAAAAGTAATCGAAGGATATAGTTTTTTAATATATATTTTTTCGCTTCGTCTTCCGCCATAGAAAGCGACCGCTCCAAAGCCTTCGCCAGAAAAAAGAAATTGACCGCCGAAACGGCATAGCCCAGCAAAAGCCCCGGTAAAAACAGGCTCCGAACGCCTGCGAAAGGAAGAGAACCCAGCCAGAAGACCAGGCCCGCTATCGCGGCATATTTTATGATCCTGTTTCTGTAGCTTTTGAGATCTTCCATTTTGTGTGACACTTTCTAAAAAACAAAGAGACAAACTGCAAATCCACGAAAACCTGCATTTTGTCTTTCAAGACTCTATGTGAGTATAACTCTAAAAGCATTCAGAAACAACCGTACAAATGCATAGAAATAAAAAGAAATACATATATTTCTATAGAATAAAAAAGAATATTCCTTTTTTTAATCTATAACGATTTAAAATGCTTATTTTTTGTTTAATTATCCCGTTTTTTGGCATACAAAAAAGACCTGTCGGAACTTTTTCCCTTCCTTTTCCCAGGTCTTTTCATTCTCTTAATATAAATTTTATGCCGGTTTTTGAATTATTTATGTTTTGCTTATCCTTTCATCGCCCTCCGGCTTTAGGCCCTGGAGATCACATCCCTGCCCATGTAGGGCCGCAGCGCCTCAGGAACGACTACGCTGCCGTCCTCCTGCTGATAATTTTCCAGGATCGCCGCCACGGTTCTGCCAACCGCCAGGCCGGAACCGTTTAAGGTATGTACGTATTCGGTCTTGCCCTTGGCCTGGGGCCTGTATCTGAGGCCGGCTCTTCTGGCCTGGAAGTCCTCAAAATTGCTGCAGGAGGAAATTTCCACATACCGGCCGTAGCTTGGCATCCACACCTCGATGTCAAAGGTCATGGCCGAGCTGAAGCCCAGATCTCCCGTACACAGCTTGACCACATGGTAGGGGATGTTCAAAAGCTGAAGGACCTCCTCCGCATCCGCCAAAAGGGACTGCAGCTCATCGTAGGAAGTTTCCGGCTTTACCAGCTTGACCAGCTCCACCTTATTGAACTGGTGCTGGCGGATCAGGCCTCTTGTGTCCCTGCCTGCGGATCCGGCTTCCTTGCGGAAGCAGGGCGTATAAGCGGTATAATAAAGCGGCAGCTCTTCCGCCGTCAGGATTTCCTCTCTTCTCAGATTGGTTACCGGCACTTCCGCCGTGGGGATCAGGAAAAAGTCCTTTGCCGGCACATAAAACATATCCTCCTCAAACTTGGGAAGCTGGCCGGTTCCCGTCATAGCCGACCGGTTGACCATAAAGGGAGGCAGGATCTCTGTATAGCCGTGCTTTTCCGTATGCAGATCCAGCATAAAATTGATCAGGGCCCTTTCCAGTCTGGCGCCCAGGCCTTTGTATACCGTAAAGCGGGTCCCGGAAATCTTCGCGGCTCTTTCAAAATCCAGTATATCCAGATCCGCGCCTACATCCCAGTGAGCCTTGAAGGGAAAATCGAATTTTGTAGGTTCTCCCCAGCGCTTGACCTCCGGATTGTCCGCATCGCTTTCCCCGGTGGGTACAGAGGGATGAGGGGTGTTGGGGATCCCCAGGATCAGCTCGTTGATCCTGGCTTCAAGGCTTTTGACCTTTTCGTCCTCTGCCTTGATTTTATCTGACAGGGCTTTCATTTCCTCCATCAGGGAAGAAACGTCCTCCCCTGCCTTTTTTAATTTGGGAATCTGTCTGGAGGTGGAATTTTGCTGGTTTTTCATCTGCTCCACCTCCGCCAGCAGGGCGCGCCTTTTCCCGTCAAGCTCCATCAGCTCCGGCAGACCGTAATCCCCCTGCCCCCTTGATTCCACCGCTTGTTTTACCTCTTCAAAATCTGTTCTGATCCGTTTCAGGTCTAACATTTCTTTCCACACCACCTTAGAAAAAATTCTTCTTATATTCCATATAACTTTCAATCAACAGCTCGATTTTTTCATGCATTTCCTTTAAAAGCTCGGAAGCCAGAGGATAATCCTTCACGCTGATAGCCATCCGCATCCTGGTAAAAAGAGATTTTCTGGTCAGGCTGTCCTTCATCAGGTAGGTTTTCAGCTCCCGGATCCGTTCCCAGTTTACTACATCCAGATCGGTTTTCTCATCGTCTCTGTGAAGCATCACACAAGCTCTGACCACATCGGCGCTTTCCGGGATCACCCGGCTGACGATTTCCGTCTCCCACATATCCAGCATGGCCTCCTTATAGGATTCCACGATGGTATCATCGAAGATATTGCCCCGGTACAAAACCGACAGCTTTCCCGGGTTGGTATCCAAAGCGGCGATGTTGTCCCACACGGTGGCGGGCGCCTTGCCAAAAAGCATATCCCTCTGCTTGGGCGTATACTCGTCAAACACATTCAGCTCGCTTCGGTAAATCCGGTCTGTTTCCAGATAAAAGGCCTCTTTCCCATATTCCTTGGATATGGCCTCTTCCAGCTCCTTTGGCCGTTTTCCGGCTTCCAGCACCGCTTTGATTCCATCCAGCATGGCAAGATAGGCCGTGGCGATCACCAGATAGGTATTGCTTTTAGGGTTGGGAGAACGCAGCTCAAAACGGGTGGAAAGGGGATTGTCCAGCTCCCTGACCAGTCCCGCCAGCACCGTCCGGTTACGGGAGGGTGTAAAGGGATCGTGCCCCAGGGAGGTCACGATGCACACCGGCGCCTCAAAGCCGGGCTTCAGCCGGTTTAAAGCGTCATTGGTAGCGGAAATAAAGGGATTCATGATCTCGTAGTTTTTCAGAATCCCCATCAAAGCCCCATAGCCGATGGGAGTCATAAAATCACCGGGATCCAGGGATGTGAAAAGATTGATCCGCTTGCCGTTTTTCAGCTTTGCCGCCACGCCCAGATGGGTATGCTCCCCGTTGCCCGCCACATGCTCGATAGGCTTTGCCTGGAAGGTCACCTCAAGGCCAAAGCTGCGAAAAATATCTCTGACAATATATTTGACCTGGGTTTCGTTGTCGGCCGCCTGAAGCGCCTCTGCGTATTTCCAGTCGATTTCCAGCTGCTCCATGATATGATCAAATCCCCCGGAGCCGCCCAGCTTTGCCTTGACGCCCCCCACCTCTTTATGGCCCATTTCGATCTCAAAGCCATAGCGGTCCAGGATTTTCAGGGACTTTTCAAGAGCGGTGCGGACAGGCCCTACGGTTCTTTTCCAGTACTGCTCCTTCAATGTCTGGGAAGCGGAAAGCTGCTCTGTGTCCGCCGCATCGTCAGGGGTTTTGACCCAAAATTCCAGTTCCGTAGCCGCCGTCAGGCTGATTTCCTCAATATCCTCCGCAGATTCCAGCCCCAGATACGGCAGTATGTAGGGGTTATCCCGAATCAGCTCCAGAAGCTCTCTTTTGAATTCCTCGATGGTATCCTTCAGGATCACCCGGGAGCCTACCCTCTTTGTTTCATTATGGACCAGAATGGAAGGGATCCTTAGCGTACCCACCGGCAGGCCCGTATTTTCACTGATATAATCGTAGTTGTAATCCACATACCAATGTACGTCCAGATCCGGGATAATATCCACCCGGGCGTTGTTCAAAACAGCGATCTTGGGCAGTACTACGCTGGAACCGTCAGTTTGCACCCCGGAAGCGAAGAATTTTTCCATATCCTCTAAAAACAGCTTCACCGGGATTTTTTCATCGGTGCTGTAACCCCAGATGTCCACCCCCACAAAGGAGACAAACTCCACTTCCGGATGGGTGCCCAGGATCGTCCGGATATCTCTTACGGAATGCTGGCCCGCCGGAATCCTGTACAGCATTTTTTCATGGTCGCTCATGATCACGTCCTCCTCTTATTCCATCTCTTTCTTCCATCTCTCTTTTTTATAGCCGCCGGCGCCTTTGCCCTTCCGGTTTCCCGTTTTTGCTTTCCGGCGCCGGTTTATGTCTCTGCCTGTTTTTTTGCCCTACTCCTGGGGCGGCGCATCATCAGAGAGAAGCGCTTCCTCCGAGGCTTCCTCTTCTCCCGCCAAAGCATTCAGGTATTGCTCCAGCTGCTCCAGATACCGTCCATATCCGGCCCAGTCTCCGTTTCTCTGGGCGTTGACCGCCTCTTCAAAGGCCTGGTTGGCATTTTGGATCAGCTCCTCCTGGCTGGCGTCCATATCGATGCCGCCGGAGCCCGGGCTTTCCCCGCTTTGTTCTTCGCCCCTCTGATCGGTTCCCGTGCCGCCGTTTTCCACAGCGTCCACTTCTCCCACAAAGGCAAGGTCGCCGATCTCCTTGCCAAAGAGCACTTCCAGGGCTTCTCCCAGGGTTTCCTCGTAGGCGATGGTGTTTCCGTAAACGGCGATCACTCTCTTGACCTCCGGCAGGCTGCTTTCATTGGCCGCCTGCAAATAGATAGGCTCTACATAAAGCAGGGATTCCTCTACCGGCACCACGAAAATGTTGCCTCTCAGGTAGGTAGAGCCTCTCTGGCTCCACAGGGAAAATTCCTTGGAAATGGTCGTATCCTGGTCGATCTGAGACTCGATCTGCATAGGCCCGTATACCGTTTTCCCCTTGGGAAGCCTGTAGCAGATCATTTCCCCGTAATGCTCCCCGTCGTTTCTGGCCACCAGCAGCGCCGTCATATTGTCTCTTGTCACCGGCGTATAGGGAATGGAAAGGATAAATTCCTCCTCCGTCTGTCCCGGCAGGGACATGATATAGTAATTGGACGTCATCTGCGTGGCTTCCTGGCCGTAGATTTCATTGGCGATATCCCAAAGATCCTCTCCCTGATAGAACACATTCACATCGTTCATATGGTATTTTTTATAGACGTTGGCCTGAATTTCAAACAGGGTTTTGGGATAGCGGATATGCTGCCTGAGATTCTCGGGCATTTCCGACAGGGGCTTAAACAGCTGAGGGAAGATTTTGGCCATGGTGCTGACCATGGGATCCTCCTCATCTACGATATAATAATCCACCGAACCGTTATAGGCGTCGATGACCACCTTGACGGAGTTGCGGATATAATTGTAGCTGCCGTTTACATAAGGCTCCGAATAAGGGAAATAGGAGCTGACCGTATAGGCGTCCGCCATCCAGTACAGCTTTCCGTCCACCGTCACAAGATAGGGATCTGCGTCATAGTACAGGAACGGAGCGATTTTGCTCATCCTTTCCTGGATGTTTCTGTATACCAGGATCCGGGAATCGCTGTGGATATTGGTGGATACCAGCATTTTCATACTGCGCTCTTTAATGGAAAACAGCACCCGGTTGATCAGGTTCAGCTCGATCCCTGCGTCTCCCTCATAGGAGGTATAAATATTGCTTTCTCCCAGAGGATAATCGAATTCCTCCTCGTCTGTATTGACGATGACATAATCGTTTGTCATTTCCCCGAAATAGATCTCCGGCCTTTCGATCTGGATCTCGGGCACGGAAGATTCCGGCGGAACATTTTGGATCAGAATATCCGGCTGTCCGCTGGCTGTAATGGAATTGACCTGGGAAAGGGTCAGTCCGTAGCCATGGGTATATTTCAGGTGACGGGTGATCCACTGGTTGTTGATCTTGCTTTCGTCGATTTCTCTTGCGGAGAGAAAGACCTGGGTATATTCCCCGTTGATCATATAACGGTCTACGTCCACATCGTTAAAGGTGTAATACTGCTTGATGCTCTGACGCTGGTTATAAAACTGCTTGGTGGGCTCAAAGTCATTGATGCGGATGTTTTCGAAAATCGCCCGGTTTTTGACGATGTCTTCACTGGTCAGATTATTTTCCGCTGCGAAGCTGCTTTCTTCTATATCGTCGATCCCGTAGGCCTTCTGGGTCATCATAATGTTATTTTGAATAAATTCGCTTTCCTTGGAAATCTCATCCGGCGCCACTATAAAATACTGGATCCCCATAGAAAGCGCCGTTCCCAGCACCCCTACGGCGATCATCAAAACCGGGGCGGCAAAAGCGGTCTTGAGCTTTCCCTTCATGATGCCATAGCCAAACAAAAGGGCGGATATGACCGAAAGAACGGCCAGAGCCCGGTACTGCCACAGGGAAACGTTGATGTCCGCAAAGCCCGCGCCGTAAACGACCGATCCGGAATTATACAAAAGCTGATACTGCTTGAGTACATAGCCCGCAGCCAGGATCAGAAAGAACAGACCCGCCAGGATCACGATCTGCCGCCTGGCTACCCGCAGAAGGGAACGCCAGTTGCTGCTGGCCAGCTTTTTCGCCAGAGTCCTGCCATCGATGAAGCCTCCGGTGGCGTCATACATTTCTTCATACTGGCTTTCAAATACCTTCGGCCTTCTTACGGAAATCAAAAATACGAAGAAAAGCACCGTAATGATGGCAAGAAACATCACAAGGCCGATGGCGATGCTGTATACCTGATTGGCAAGGGGCAGGGTAAAAATAAATTCTCCCACATCCATATGAAAGACCGGATCCTCAATCTGAAATTCCGTTTTATTCAAAAAGCTCATGATCTCATACCAGAGAGTGGAGGTGGTGGTAAGGGTGGCAAACAGGGAAAACGCCGCCGCGATCACGAGAGCGACGGTGCGGATGGTTTTATCTCCCACAGAGGCGCCTGTGATTTCCACCTTGGCCTCATAGTCCCTCTTCATCAGCCGCAGATAAAGGTAGGTCAAAGCGGTCAGGACGATAAAGAAGGGAACGCCCAGCTTGATCTGGGACAGCAGCTTTGTAAAAAAGACGCTGGTATAACCCATTTCCTTAAACCAAAGATAGTCCGTAATAAAGTTTAAAAGGGCAAACACCAGGCCCGCCGCCAGAATCAGAACCAGCAAGACCGCAAGCAAGATCCCTCTTTTGCGTTTCAATCAAGACACCCACTTTCCTGTGAAATATTTCCTTTGAGATTTACAGATAATTTACAGAAGCTATTATAACCTTTTTTAGAGGGAATTACCATTGAAATTTAAGATAGACCATAAAAAGCCCATAAAAAAATGCGGCTTTGCCGCATTTAACTTTCGCAATATTCCTTTTTCGTTTTTAAAAGGCTCAAAAGCTCCGCCTTTTCCCTGCCGCTCCAGCTTTCGTAATCCTCCATAAGCTCTAAAAGCTTTAAAAAATCCGGCTGACGAACAAGTTTGACCAAAAGGCTCCGGTGCCCTTCCTCAAGGCCGCCAAAAACCAGCGTCTCCTCCTGCAGGAGGGAAACCTGCAGCCCGCTCCCGCAGGGGCTTTCTTCCCGGGCCTGCTCCAGAAAATAAGCGGGATGCTTTCCCAGAGCCTGGGCGATCTCTACAAGCCGGGGCAGGGAAGGATTACTTCTGCCTTTTTCAATGTCTCCAAGAAACGATACGGAAATATCCGCAAGCTCCGATAATCTCCGCAAAGTCAGGTTCTGAGCCTTCCTTTCAGCCCGGATCCTTCTGCCTACCGCTTTGCAAAAGGCCTCCGTGGAACAATCTCTTTCCTCAAATCCGCCCCTTGGGCCGCAGATCCGGTTTACTGCCTCGGTCTGCCGGGCGTTTGCTGATTTTGTTACAATCGTATCCTTCTGTACATCCATGGCAAGCTGTCCCTTCTCTTCTTATGCAGAAGTATACCATTTTCATATTTTTTGTTATAGCTGGACTTTTACGGAATTTTTTGCTACAAAGATGAAAAAAATCAGAATAACGATTGTCAAAATTACGATATTTACGTAAAATTAGATGAAAAAGGAAGGTGAACATTATGCCAGAAACGAAAGCCGGTCATCCGGACATATCAAGAAAAAAAAAGCGAAAAAAAAGAGCCGGCAAGACCAGCCCTCTTTACCAATATCTGTCCCTGGAAATAGGAAAAAGACTCCGAGCCCAAAGGCTTTCCCTTGGTCTTACTCTGTCTGAGCTGTCCGATGCCGCCGGCATCAGTCTTTCCTTTCTTTCGGACATCGAGCACGGCAGAACTCTTCCCGGGCTGGAAACCTTCTGTGTACTTTGCCATCTTTTACGTCTTTCACCGGATCTGCCCGCACCCCCTTTGTCTCTGCTTTCCGGGACTTCAGCAAAGCTTTCCGAAGAACGCCCCGAAAACGCCCCTTCGTCTTTTTCCCAAGAGTATCTTCAGGAATAATCATAATATCCGTCAATGGCGTATCCATCGATCAGAGGATCCTTTCCTCGCATAATGATCGTATAGATCCAGTCATATTCCATCATACGGGTCTTTCCGTTTCTGGTGGCCTGGATCTGCTCATGGGTCCAAACGTAAAACGTATCTCCGTTGCGGCGGATCTCTCCCACTTCAAGACGGCAGAATTCTTCCGTGAGCTGGCGGGTATTAAAGCCTCCCGCGTCCGAGGCCGCCTCCCCTTCCATATTGATCAGCTGAAACACCCGCCGGTCTCCCTTATTCACATAGTCTATCCAGGCCGAGTTAAAACCGGCCAGGCACCGGATCAGCGTTTCATCGCAGTAAACCGGCTGCCCCTCTATTTCATAAAGGACATTGTCCGTCAGCGGCTGGGATTGCTCCAGCCCTTCAATGGCATAGGAAACCCCCTGCCTGTATGTAAGCTGCGGATTATAAGCCATAGCCTGGATTTGAGGATAATCAGCGGCGATCCTGCGGATCAGCTCCGTTTTATCCTCCTTCGCCATCCGCCTGTCCTCTTGATCTTCCGCCCCCTGCGCTTCACTTTGGGAAAGTCCTTCTCCCCGGGAATCCGAAAACGACGCTTCCTGCGAATCATGCAAAAGCAGCGCCCCTTCTTTTTCCACCTGATCCAGGATATTTTCAAGTCCGCCGGGCCACAGCCAGGAAAAAAAGAAAAACGCCGCCAAAAGCAGGCCCGCCGCCAAAAGCGCCCCTGTGATCCTTTCCTTCCAGGAACCGCTTGCGCTTCTTTCTTCGAAGGCCTCCGCCTGAGCCGGCTTTATCAGAGCCTCTCCCCGCACCCGGAAGCCTTCCCTGACCGGCAGCGGTTTCTGCTCCGGTATCCCCTGCTCCTCCTTCCCGCAAGCCGTCTCTTCCTTCTCCGGCCTTCCCGTCGGCCGGCTGGAAGAGGATTCTTCCTTCTGGAGGAAAACAGCATCAGCAGAAGGCGTCTTTTCCTGCTGTATCTCCTTTTCTTCCTTTGCGGTCTGCGTTTCCCTTGGAAGCGGCTCCGAAGAAAGGCTCTCCGCATTTTTACGGCCGGCCTTCTGAGGCAGCGTAAAAGAAAGGGGCTTTCGGTAGATCAAGGAGTCATAACGGCTTTGAATCTCCCGGTGCATCCTGTCCGCATAGGCATATCCATTTTCCACAGCTCTTTTTTGATCCGGCCCCTCTTTTTTTTCTTCTTTTTCCCGGCGGCTTTTTTCCTGATCCATCCGGCTATCCTCCCCGCTACA
>CALWZU010000080.1 GCA_944386095.1 uncultured Clostridia bacterium
CTTCTTTACTAATGGTTTCGCACCTCCTATGATACAATGAGCAAATACACAAAAAGAAAAACGGATAAAATTATCCGCTCCAATGTAAAATGAACGACGAAACGACGCCATTTAAAACTATGAACCCTACTGGCTCCCGCCGCAGGGTGAGAAGCGGATGACTTCTTCTTTTATTATCTGCACATAGCGATATATATGAAAATCCCGCCTCTGTCAACTGTTTTTTCCTAAAAAGCCGGTAAATCCCCTTACCTTTCTTTTGCCTGCCCTGCCTTTATTCCGGTTTCCCTTCTTCCGCCTTTTCCAAAAGGGCCAGACCTCTTCGGAACTTGCTTTTTTGTTCCGGGGAAAGGCCGAAGCGTTCCATCAGAAACCGGCCGAACTTCAGCAGCGTCTCGGTTTTCCCGGAGATCAGCTCTACCTCCACCTCTGAAATAGGCGCCATGCCCCCTGCCGCATAAACGCCCCCCTGATCCACCGCCAGCTCCAGCACGGAGCCTTCATAATCCAGGGCCGCCTTTCTTCTTGTGTAGCGGGTGGTCATGATGGGACGCAGCCCTGAGGTATGATCCAGCAGCACCAAAAGCTCCGGCTCCTCCAGATCGCTTCTGAATACGCTCAGATCCGGCTGAGGGCCGCTGACCTCCACATTGCACTCATTTCTCACCGAAAAACCATTCTGGCTGACGGAATCCCATTTCAGGGTCGCCACATATTCCCCGTTTTCATTTCTTACCCGAAAAGCCACATGATTTTGCTGCAAAAGCTTCTGGAGCGTGTCATAATAAACCGCTTCCATTTCCAGCTCTTCTTCCGAGCCGGGCACGATCCAGCCGCCGATATCCTCATCCTCCAAAAACTCCCGGACATCCATTCCCGCCGGCAGCTTCAGCTTCAGTTCGATTTCCTGCATATTAACCGCTTTCCCTCCGATTGCCCCGGAACGACTTTCTTTCTCTTTCCGGAGATGTTGCAAAAATACGGCGCTTGCCTAAAATTTCAGGGAAATGTCCATGGCTTTGACCGAATGGGTCAAGGCGCCCACCGAGATCACGTCAACGCCTGTTGCCGCCACCTGCGCCAGGTCTTTATCCCCCATGTTTCCCGACGCTTCCGTTGTCGCCCTGCCTCCGACGATTTCCACCGCTTTTTTCATATCTTCAAGGCTCATATTATCCAGCATGATGATATCGGCCCCTGCTGCAAGGGCTTCCCTAAGCTGAGAAAAGCTCTCCACCTCCACCTCGATCTTCAGGGTATGAGGCGCCGCCGCCCGGGCCGCTTCTACCGCCTGGGTAATGCCGCCGCTGGCCTTGATATGATTATCCTTGATCATCAGGCCGTCCGCCAGATGAAAACGGTGATTCCTGCCGCCGCCTATGCGAACTGCGTACTTTTCAAGGGTCCTCAGCCCCGGAGTCGTCTTTCTGGTGTCGGCGATCTTCGCCTTCGTTCCCTTTACCTGCTCCACCAGGCTTCGGGTTTTGGTGGCGATTCCGGAAAGATGCTGGAGAAAATTCAGGGCTACCCGCTCTCCTGAAAGAATGCTTCTGGCATTTCCCTCCACGGTTCCGATCACCTGGCCCTTTTCTACCCGCTCTCCTTCCCGGACGGTAAACCTGGTTTGGACTTCCGGATCCAGGAGTGCGAAAACCCGGGCGGCTATCTGGGTGCCGCAGAGGATCCCCTCCTCCTTGGCCACAAAACGGCCCATGATCCGCCTTTCGGGCTCAACCGTGGACATGGTCGTGATATCCCCCGTGCCGATGTCCTCTCTAAGGGCTCTTGTTAATATTTCGTCTGTCATCAAATCCAACATATGAAGCCTGCCTTTCAATCTATCCGGTAATGGGCTCCTACGCTTTCCTTTCTGGCGATAGCCCCTTCCAGCATTCCCTTCGCCACCGTGGCGATATTCAAAAGCTCCGTTTCTCTCTGATTATGGATCAAAGATCCGCTGACCCTGTCGTAAACAGCCTGTATCTCCTCAAGGGCCTGTTCCATCCTTCCGCCCCGGCGGATTACGCCGCAGTCCGCCGTCATCCTCTCCTTGATCCTGGCGCGCAGCTCTTCTGTTTCTACCCGGGTAAGAGGCGGCGTCAAGCCGTTTTCCTCCTCTTCCAGAGGAAGAACCGGCTCTAAAGGCTGACGGCTTTCTTTTTTGCCCCCAAGGTCCTGATTGATGTCCTCCGCACAGCGCCGGCCAAACACCAGACACTCCAAAAGAGAATTGCTGGCAAGCCGGTTGCCTCCGTGGACCCCGGTGCAGGCAGCCTCTCCGCAGGCATATAGATGGGCGACGCTGGTCCTGCCCGCGGTATCGGTCAGAAGCCCTCCCATGAGATAATGCTGCACAGGACATACGGGGATCATATCCTTTGACATGTCCACGCCCAGCTTCAGGCACTGGTGAAAAATCGTAGGGAAGCGCTTTTCCAGAAAATCCCTGTCCTTATGGGTAATATCCAGCTCCACATAGGGCATTCCTGTCTTTTCCATTTCCGCCACGATGCATCTTGTGACGATGTCTCTGGGCGCCAGATCCTTCAAGGGATGCTTATCCTCCATAAACGCCTGTCCGTATTTATTTTTCAAAATGCCCCCTTCTCCCCGCACCGCTTCGGAAATCAGGAAAAACTGATGGTCGTCTTTTTCCTGATACATGGCGGTGGGATGGAACTGGACAAATTCCAGATCCTTGGCCTTCGCCCCCGCCCTCATGGCGGCGGCGATGCCGTCTCCCGTCGCTCCCGGAGGATTGGTGGTGCGCCTGTAAACCTGACCGGCCCCGCCGGTGCTGATAACGACTCTTTGGGCTTTTAACAAGCGATACACCCTTTTCTCCTCGTCCCAGATAACCACCCCGCAGGCAGCTTTGGTTTTATCCGTGAGAATATCCACAAGAAGGGCTTTTCCCATAATGTGGATGTTGCTTTTGTCTCTGGCGTCTTCTTCAAGGGTCTGAAGGGTGATCCGGCCGGTGGCGTCCCCCCCGCAGTGCAGGATCCGCCTGGTGCCGTGGCCGCCTGCCCTTGTTACCAGCAGATTGCC
>CALWZU010000081.1 GCA_944386095.1 uncultured Clostridia bacterium
CAGGAAGGAAGAGAGAGATGAAGACAGAAGAAGTGTTGGAGATCATCCTGTCGCAGATTCGAGCGGTGAGCCAGATCTTCGAAAACAGCAGCGCAGGGAAGCTCTCCTATAACGAAATCAGTGAAAAACTCAGCGACATCATGCAGGCCAATGTATATATCATATCTGTAAAAGGAAAGGTTATGGGCATTCACTGCAAGGACATGGAGGACAATACGGCTGTTTATGATCCGGACAGCGGCGGGGAATATATGCCGGAGGCTGAAAACAAGGCCTTTCTGAGCGTAAAGGAAACCACGGTGAAGGAAAACGCCCTGTCGTTGTTTGAGTTGTTTGAGCATATTCCGGCGGACCGTTCTCATAAAAAGCCTCATATGATCGTGCCGGTTTACGGCGGGGGTATCAGGCAGGGAACGATCTTATTTGCCAGGTACGAGCCTTTTCAGACAAAGGATATGATCCTGGGAGAGCATGTGGCCACGGCTATCGGCGTTGAGCTGGAGCGTAGAAAAAAACGGGCCATTGAGGAAAAGCACAGAAAGGAAAGCGCCGCCCAGATGGCTTTGGAGGGGCTTACCTATTCTGAACAGGTGGTTGTACGGGATATATTCCAGCAGCTGCGGGGAGAATCGGATCTGGTGGTGGCCAGCAAGGTGGCCGACCGGGCAAAGGTGGCAAGATCCCTTGTGGTCAGCGCTTTAAGAAAGCTGGAAAGCGCAGGTATGATCGAAGCCCATTCCTATGGGCCAAAAGGTACCCGGATCAAGGTACTCAACGACAGGTTCAGAGACAAGATCATGGCCGAGGATCTGTAGGAACAGAAAAATACTATGGCAGGCAGACAAATTTAGAGCCAATCCATGAAAAAACTCTATAATATGATCATTATTCTGATCAAGGACATCAGAAATGCGGCCGCGAAAAAACGATAAAGGAAAACGAAAAAATAAAAATGATATGAGAGACGCCGGGATTTCGAAGGAGAGCCGGGCGTCTTTTCTGTTTTCTGAAGGCGATGGGGCGGCCTGGTTTTGGATGAAGCGGGAATTAGATAAAGCGAGAATTATCTGATAAATCAAACTAAAACACCATCAGAGGGCGCGTATTGTATAATACAACCGTAAAGAGAAGAAAACCTCAAAAGAAAGGAGTGTTACAGATGAGAGACGGCAGAATCCAGACAGAACCGAACATTTTCGCAGCGACGGTTAACGGAAGATTGATCCGGGACTTCAAATAGGAGACGAGGAACATATGATTCAAATAAGCGTATAAAAGCGAAGTATATACGGGTTTTGTATATAGTTCGCTTTTTTATATATATTTCGGGATTTTTTGAAGAAATAAATCGACAAAAAGAGAAAAAATTTGGCAAAACAAAGCGCCGTTTGAAAAAAAGAGGGATTTACGGTATAATAAAGCAGACTGAAACAGGACCTGGGCATGCCGGATCTGGGGGCTTCTATTTATCTGAAAGCCCTCCCTTTTGTCAGCGCCTATTATGGGGACCGGCGCTTTTTCGTATTTGAAGGAACGGGCGAGGAAATATCCAGAAGGATCGAGAGGTATTTGTATAAGGTGATTACCTGATTTCTCTCCGGTATACCTTCAGCCTTTTCCAGGGGCAAAAATATGGTCGGGGAGAAAAACCTCCCAAAAACCGGACAGGCGTATACTTGCTTTTAGCTGTAATTTGTAATAAAATGAAGAAACACAATTTTTGCTTGTAAAAGACAGAACCATTGCCGCGGGAGCGGAATCGCCTGTGCCGGAAAACGCCCCGTGAAAGGAAAAAGCCGGGTAAAACGGCGGAAAGACAAAAAATCAACCGGCGAGAAGGCAGCTGATCAATAGAAAGGAAAGGGTGGAAATCATGGCAACGTATTATGAGGAGCCGTCAAGAACATTTAATGAATACCTGCTGATTCCGGGATATTCCTCCAAGGACTGTATTCCGGCAAATGTCAGTCTGAAAACGCCTCTTGTGAAATATCGCAGGGGAGAGCAGCCGCGGCTTTCCATGAACATACCGATGGTTTCCGCTATCATGCAGTCGGTTTCCGATGACAAAATGGCCATCGCTCTGGCAAGAGAGGGCGGCGTGTCTTTTATTTTCTGCTCTCAGTCCGTGGAAAGCCAGGCGGCTATGGTGTCCCGGGTCAAAAAATATAAGGCGGGCTTTGTGCAAAGCGATTCCAATATCAGACCGGATCAAACACTGAAGGATATTTTGGAGCTGAAAGAAAAAAGCGGCCATTCCACGGTGGCGGTCACGGATGACGGAACCAGCGAGGGAAAGCTTCTGGGGATCGTGACCAGCCGTGATTACCGGGTCAGCCGAATGGATCCCAGCGAAAAAGTGGAAACCTTTATGACGCCCTTTGAAAAGCTGATCTGGGCGGAAGAGGGGACGTCCCTGAAGGAAGCCAACGATATTATTTGGGAAAACAAGCTCAACGCTCTTCCGATCGTGGACAAGAATCAGAGACTGACCCATTTTGTTTTCCGTAAGGATTACGCCGCACATAAGGAAAATCCCAACGAACTGCTGGATGATCACAAGCGCTATATTGTAGGCGCGGGGATCAATACCAGGGATTTCGCAGCCAGGGTCCCGGCGCTGGTAGAGGCGGGAGCGGACGTTTTATGTATCGATTCCTCCGAAGGCTATTCTGAGTGGCAGAAAATTACCATCGATTTTATCAGGGAAAAATATGGAGACGATGTAAAGGTAGGCGCAGGAAACGTGGTGGACCGGGACGGCTTCCGGTTCCTGGCAGAGGCAGGCGCGGATTTTGTAAAGGTGGGGATCGGCGGCGGCTCCATCTGCATCACCAGAGAAACCAAGGGCATCGGCAGAGGACAGGCAACGGCCCTGAAGGAGGTCTGCGAGGAAAGAGACCGCTACTATAAGGAAACCGGCATCTACATCCCGGTTTGCTCTGACGGAGGCATCGTATATGATTATCATATGACGCTGGCGCTTGCCATGGGCGCGGATTTCCTGATGCTTGGCCGGTACTTTGCCAGATTTGACGAAAGCCCTACCCATAAGCTGAATATCAACGGCAGTTATGTGAAGGAATACTGGGGAGAAGGCTCCAACCGGGCCAGAAACTGGCAGCGCTATGATCTGGGCGGCGACCAGAAGCTTTCTTTCGAAGAGGGCGTGGATTCCTATGTCCCCTATGCGGGCAGCCTGAAGGATAACGTGAACCTGACCCTGAGCAAGGTGCGCTCCACCATGTGCAACTGCGGCGTCCTTTCCATCGCGGAGCTGCAGGAAAAGGCGAAGCTGACGGTGGTTTCCGCTACCAGTATCGTGGAGGGCGGCGCCCATGATGTTATATTGAAGGATAGAGAAATCGGCCCGGCGAATCGCTGAAAAAAGGGCTTTTAAAAACGTTTGCCATAAGCTGCACCGCGAAGTAGCGCCGTGCAGCTTATTGTAATAGAAGAGAAAAAGGGCTTACCGAAGAAGGTTTTGAAATAAGCGGAGGAAAAGCCCTGATGGAAGAGAGTGTGCAGGAAACATAACAGGAGAAACCCCATGGAAAAAGAAAAAATCATCGTCGTGGATTTCGGCGGTCAGTACAATCAGCTGATTGCCCGCAGAGTCAGAGAATTGCAGGTTTACTGCGAGATCGTCAATTACAGGGACTGCCTGGACAGGATAAAAAAGCAAAGGCCGGGCGGGATTATTTTCACAGGAGGACCGGACAGCGTGTACCTGGAAGGTGCGCCCACAGTGCCCCGGGAAATGTTTTCTCTTGGCATCCCGGTTCTGGGCATTTGCTACGGGGCCCAGCTGATGGCCCATGTGCTGGGGGGGCAGGTAGTCAGCCCGGACTATAAGGAGTACGGAAGGGTGGAGCTTGTGCGGGATGAAGCGGACAGCCCCCTGTTTGAAGGGATTTCCAGCCGGGAAATCTGCTGGATGAGCCATACGGATTATATCGCAAAGGTTCCCGGGGGCTTTCAGGTCAGCGCTCATACGGCGCACTGTCCTACCGGCGCCATGGAGGACACAAGCCGGAGACTGTATGGGGTGCAGTTCCACCCGGAGGTGCATCATACGCCCTTTGGCCAGAAGCTGCTTGAGAATTTTGTCCATGGGATTTGCGGACTTGGAAGGGACTGGACCATGGATGGGTTTGTCAGGGAAAAAATCCGGGAAATCAAAGAAACGGTAGGAGACAAAAAGGTTTTGTGCGCCCTTTCCGGCGGCGTGGACTCTTCCGTAGCGGCGGTTCTGACCCATCAGGCCATTGGAGATCAGCTGCAGTGTATTTTTGTAGATCACGGCCTTTTGCGAAAGGATGAGGGAGATCAGGTCATGGAAGCCTACGGCAGGGGCTTTCATATGAGCATCAAGCGAGTGGACGCAAGGGAGCAGTTCCTTTCCCGTTTGAAAGGAGTCACCGATCCGGAGGATAAGCGAAAGATCATAGGAGAGGCCTTTATCCGGGTGTTTGAGGAGCAGGCGGAAAAGGCGCGCAGGGAAATGGGAAAAATCGATTTTCTTTTGCAGGGGACGATTTATCCTGATGTGGTGGAAAGCGGATCGGGACAGGCGGCGGTTATCAAGAGCCATCACAATGTAGGAGGCCTTCCGGAAGACATGAAGATGGAGCTTTTGGAGCCTTTGCGGCTTTTGTTTAAGGATGAGGTAAGAAAAGTGGGTCAGGAGCTTGGCATTCCATCTGAAATGGTATGGCGGCAGCCCTTTCCCGGCCCGGGTCTGGCGATCCGGTGCCTTGGGGAGGTCACGGAGGAAAAGCTGCGGATCGTCCGGGATTCAGACGCCATTTTAAGGGAAGAGATCCGAAGGGCGGGACTGGACAAAGAGATATGGCAGTATTTTACAGCCCTTCCCGGCATCCATAGCGTAGGCGTTATGGGGGATTTCAGGACCTATGACGAGACGGTGGTCATAAGAGCGGTCACCAGTGTGGACGGCATGACGGCGGACTGGGCGAGGATCCCTTATGAGGTG
>CALWZU010000082.1 GCA_944386095.1 uncultured Clostridia bacterium
GCCCATGCCATGGCCTCCATGGCGTAATCGGAAATGCTTTCATAGTCTGTGAATTCCCTGATCGCCATGCCGCCCTGGGCAGTGTCATAGCCCTTGTACTGCGCGTATCTGTACAGGATCGATGCAAGCTGCTCTCTTGTGATATTTTCATCCGGCTTTGCGCTTCCATCCTCATAGCCTGCCAAAATCCCCTGCCGGGCCGCCCAGTCAATAGCAGGGGCATACCAGGCATCCTCCGGCACATCCCAAAAGCCGCTCTTTGTATAGCCGGATAACGCCCCTTCTTCCATCCGGGAAAGAACCACTGCCGCCATGGCTCTTGTCATAGGCCCGTCAGGGCTGAAGGTGGTCTGGCCGACTCCCGCAAACAACCCTTCTTTTAAAACAAAGGCTACTGCGCCGGCATACCAGGCCTCCGGCCGCAAATCCTCAAAGGCCGAAAGCAAAGCCTTCTCCGTTTCCGTCAAAGCCTCTTTTCCGGGCGTCTCTGAAGGCGCCCCCTCTGGGAATCCTTCTTCTCCCGGCTGCCCGGAGGGCGTTTCCTCTTCCTCCATTTGAGAAAAGCCCTCCTCCTTTGTAAAATCATCGGTATAATACCATAGGATCTGATCTCCCTCTTCCACCTGCATCTCTGTCAGAGCGACCTGGCAAAGCGCACCGTTGACCGCGAATACCCAGCCGGAATAAGGGCCGTTATCCAGCTGTCCCAGGCTGGTTCCCTCCGGCGTGGTGATCTGGCTTACATAGCCCCTTTCCGCTCCCTGGTAGGAATACCCCCGCTCATCCAGGGCCTGGGTAAACACATCGTATACGGTAGCGTCTGCCTCCACGGTGACGCTGGTCTTTGGGATCCAAACCGGCCAGCCCCCGCTGTGGGCCTCCTCTCCGTGAACCGCATCGCCCCAAAGGGTAAAATACACCGAAACGGTATCCTGCTGGGGATCCTTTGTCCCGGAAGACCCGCCGCTTCCCTGTCCTCCCGGCTTACTGTCCCCCTCCGTTAAGGAGGCGTATCCCGTTTGGTTTCGTTCATTTGCGGTAAAATCATACAATAAAAAGGCGTCCTGCTTCTGCCTTGAGACCCAAAATCCCGTCAGCGCCCGAAAAGCCTGCTCCGTAGCAAGCTCGTTTTCCTTTTGTCCGTCGGACATTCCAAAGCCTGCCTTTTCCTCCAGGCAATAGGACAGCAGACCCGAAACCAGATCTCCTTTTTCTTTGGTAAACAGCTCCCCTTCCGGATCCTCTCCCAGGCCGCAAAGAGCCAGCAGCACCATGGCGTCGGCGTTGGCCGTCCCGTAGCTGCCATCCTCTCCCTGCAGGCCGGACAAAGCCCGGAGACTTTTTTCGATCAAAGCCTCTATCTGCCAGGGATCCGATTCTTCCCGGCAGAAGGCCAGGGCGGCAAGGTTTGCCGCTGTGGTATCCGCCGCATTAGCCTCCCCTGCTACCCTCACCAGGCCATCTTCGTCAAATTGGGCCTTCAAAAGGGTCACATAGGTCTGAGTCAGCTCCTCTGTCAGCCGTTGAGGCTCCTGCTGAAGCGCCATCCACACATAGGAAAGGGCAGAGGGGCTTAGCTTTTCCGGATCCATCTTTGCCAAAAGGGCGATGGCGTCGATCTTCCCGCCCTCCCGGTCTTTTAAATCCGTTACACTGTAGCCAAGAGCCCGGAGGGCCAAAACATGCTTTGCCCCCTCAGAGGCCTGAGACGGGGCGCTCACCTGGGAAAGCGCTTCAACCGCCTGATTTACGTAAGCCTGCCGCGCCTGAAGATCCAGCCGTGAAGCCCCGCCTGCCCCATAAAGCTCATAAGCGCCAAGATCCATAAGCTTCCATGGGTCGAGAGCCAGGGTCTCATCCTCTTTTTCCAGCCAATCCCTTTGAATTTCCTCCAGTATCCCTTCGATCCGCTCCATCCGGCCCGACAAAACCACAAGCGCAAGACCCACCGTCCGCTCCTTTACATACTCGCCAAGACGAATGCTGGAAAGCTTTGCGGTATAGGTCACCGGCGTGTCCTTTTCAGGGCGGGTGATCTGTCCATAGGCATTGAGCACCTCGGGAGCGCTGCTTTCCCAGTGAGAGATTTCAATGCCTCTTTCTCCTGTATTTTTGTATTCCCAGCGAATGCCCTCTTCTTCCTCAATGGCCCGGTAAACCACATCCAGGTCGGAAGTAATTTCAAGAGGATTTTCATTTTCCAGGCAGATGCCCTCAAACAGAGATTGCGCCACCTTCTCCATAAAAGCCTCCTCCCGGCGGATCTCCTCTTCCGTCACACTTTTGATGACCACCGGGAAGGTTTTCTGAGCGCTGTAGCCTCCCAGTGAAAGGGTGACCGTCAGATTGGCCCGGGCGTCCTCTTCTCCCGGGCCGGGTCTTGTGACCTTGGCCCGCAGATAATTCACCTTTAAAGCCTCTTCGTTATCGCTGCTCCATTGGGTCTGGATTTTTCCCTGGGCATCTACAAGCTGCAAATCCCAGGTAAGGGCAGACAGATCCGGGATCTCCTCTTCTTCTCCCTGGACGCCCGCCGCCCTGAAGCTTTCCGGTGTGATCCGGGAAAGGGCCTGATCCACCTCCTCTTTGATTTCCGTCAGCTCTTCCTGGCTAACGGCGGGAACCGTCAGGGAAAAGCTCACCGATACCGGTTCTGCCGCCGGGCCCGGCGGCGCCATCCCATAGCTTATCCAAAGCGTCTCTATATAAATGGTCGCCGTCAGATGTACCACAGCGTCCTCCTGCCCGAATCCGGGACGGGTCACGGAGCCGTAGTCGCTGATGATCTCCGGCCGGTCCGACTCCCATTCAATGCCGATAGCGTAGCTTTCCGCCGAAATCCCCGTCAGATTCAGATCCCCGGTCACATGGGCCGGATCCGTGTTATTCATCCGGATCTCTTCAAAGGTCAGCGCCTGGGCCGCCAGAGCCAGCACTTCTTCCTTGGTTTTTTCATGGGCGGGGATGTATACCCCCGCCTCGGCTTCTATTTCCTCCTCCGATGGCAAGCCCGCAAGGCCAAGGCGAAAAATCACCCCCTCCGCCCCGGTCTCCAAAGGCTCTTCCTGGTAAAGGATCTGTCCGTTTTCCAGGATCTGCGGTATGCGGCTTTCCGAAAGGGTAACCTTCACCTGAGGATAGGAGCCGTGGACGATCTCCTCCACTACCGAAATCAGGTTCTCATCCCGGCGGTTTTCTCCGTTATTGGTCCCTCCGTTTTCATCCTCCCATTCCTGCAGGGTAAAAATCCGCCCCTCCACCAGAGAAGCCGCCTCCGAAAGCAGCGTTTGGACTTCCTCCTCAGCCAAGGGCAAAACCGTAACGGAAAAACGCTTTTCCTCCCGGATGTCCCCCCATTGGATCAAGGCCGTAAGCGTTACCTGACAGGCGCAGGCTCCGGGGTATACCTTTCCCTGCTCCGTGATCACCGACGGCTGGCTGCTTGTCCAGGTGATGCTGGTTTTTCCGCTTTCCCCCTGCCGGGGCAGATCCAGATCCCTTCCGGCCTCTTCCGGAAGGGTCAGGGCCTGGGCGTCCCTGCTAACAATGGCTTCTATTTCCTCCTGAGAATAGGAGCCCTCCACCTCCACCCGGCACACAGCGGGCACGATAGGGCCCTGAGAATCAACCGCCAGCACATACCAGCTTCCCTCCTGGGTAAAAGGCGGCAGGCTTACCCTTCCTGCCGTTCCGCTTGTCACCTGGGTGCTTTGAAGGGTCGTTCCCTCTGATAAAAAGATCTGCGCCCCTTCATAGCCGCCCTGCTCTGTCATCAGCGAAAGAGACAGGCTTTCCCCCGCATTTACCTGGGCCTGCCTGGTATCAAAATAGGCGTACCGATCCGTCCACAGAGCCTCGTCCTGATAAGAAAAGGCCACAAGCTGATCTCCCTGCTCTACTTTTTCCCCGCTGACCAGATCCGTCTGGGAATCATTTCGGTAAAAGCCAAGAGAATAGCTGTCCTGTCCCCAGAGCCTGGTAACAAAGCCTGAAACGCAGTCAAAGCCCTCGCCGCCCGTTTCACAGTAGCTTTCGTGAGCCTGCCGGAGGGCATCCTCCATGGTGGCCGGCTCCTTCAGCTCTACCGGCAGCATAAGAGCCAGCTCACCCTGCGCTGTCAGGGCAGGCTCTCCCTTTAAAAACACCGTCATATATACGGTGATGGTTTCAGCGGTTTTTCCATCTCCCCCTTCCTCTGGGGAGGCCTCCTGGCCAAAGGCATTCCAGCCAGGGCCCGGCGCCAGTATACCCGAAAACGCCATCACCATACATAAAAACCCTGCGAAAAGCTTTTTTTTCAAATGAAGCCCAGCCCTTTTCCCCTCCGGGCCTTCCTTTCTCATTTTAAAAGCCGCCGCTTTTTCCCTTTTCTTCCGGTCCATCTCTTCCTCCTTTTTCCCATGTCTTATTATCCCCTCCCGGCCAAAGGAAAGAGCCATAAAAAAACACGTTTATCTGCCGACAAACGCGCTAAAAACCGGCCTCCTTTCCTTCCGGGAAAGGAGCCGCGCCGGGCGTTTATCCATTGCGGGAGATATCTGCCTGCTTCGCCGGGGGCATGTGTCTGACTTGTCCGTTTTCCGGCATCACAGTGACCCGATCGTGGAGGATTCTCACCTCATGTTCCATTTTCATCCCAAAGGCCTGCCCTTTGGGAACCGTCCGGCGATATGAAATTTTCGTTTTTATTATACTCTCAAACCCCTCCTTCGTCTACAAAAAAACATTCCTGCGTAACACGGGATTTTCCTTATACAAAAAAGCGCAGAATCTGTTTTCTGCGCTTTTTCGGCTATGCTTTTCAAGCTATGTTTTTTGCCTGTTCCATCTGTTTTTGCCTATTCCATCTGAGCTGCGGTCGTTTCTCCGGCATCCTTGGCGACCTTCCACTGCTGGATCAGTTCAAAGCCGGGCTCGGAATCGGGATACTGGGCGGACAGCTCTTCCATAACCTGACGGCCCGCTTCATAAAACGGTTCCATACCGGCCGCGTCCACCGTGGTGAACACAACGCCGTAATCCTTGGCCGCCTCCATGGAATCCTGGTCGAAGGTAATGGATTCGTTATATACGTCCATGAAAATGTCCTGCATGGTCTGGTTGACGATATCCTGAAGCTCCGGCGTCAGGCTGTCCCAGGATTTTTTGCTGAAAATCAGATTGACCGGCGCGGAACCGCAGGCCGCAGGCTCCATTACATTGCTGGTAACCTCTTTCAGGGAGGACATTTCCAGCTCGGCCACCGTATAAATATACCCATCGATGGTGCCCAGCTTCATGCCCATATAAATATCGCCGCCGTTCATGGCAACCGGCGCGCCGCCCATCAGCTCGACCATCGTGGCGTAGCTGGTGGATGCCCTGATTTTTTTGTGAGTGATGTCGTCTGCGGAATTGACCTGGAAATTGGTCATGAGCATGTAAGCGCCGTTTGGCACGTACATTCCGTAATAGATACCGGCTTCATCATAGGTCTGTCTGCAAAAATCCAAAAGCCCGTAATCGTAGAAATTATCATATACATCCTGGCCGTTTTCCCAGTAGAAGGGAACGCCCTGCTCTGCGTATGCTGCGGGCACCATCTGCACCGTTTCACTGGGGGCGCTGATAGCCGCATCAAGAAGCCCCTTGCTCAAAGAAGAAGGAACCTGCTCCGGCTCGCAAATGGCTCCGGGCTGATAATACTCGAACTGGATCTGCCCGTCTGTGGCTTCTGTAATCGCCTCGCAGATCATGGGCATCTGAATGTCATAGCATTGATCTCCCGGCGGATAGCCGCACTGGATCTTCCACTTGTATACCGCTTCTCCGTCGGTCTGGCCGCCTTCCTCTGATTCCCCTCCGGAACAGCCTGCCGCCAGCGCCAGGGTCATAGCTGCCGCCAATAATAACCCAAGCCATCGTCTCTTTGTTGTCTTCATACTGCTCGACCTCCTTGTTTACAACGATCCGATCACTTTCTATCAAAGCACATCTCATAAGACATGTTCTGATCCATCTGTTTTGCAAAGGGTCCGGTTCTCATTTTCTGGGGTCGGGACAGCATTGGCAAAGGAGAACCTGTAAAGCAGCAAATCTGGGCTTTTACGCATACATAAAAATTGATATTTTAAGTATTTTACCATACATAAACGGGGGTTTCAACTGTTTTCCCCCTCCCCCGCCCATACTCCCGCCTGTTGCAGGATTTCAAGGGTCCGGACAAGCTCCTCTTCCTCTCCGATTTCAAGGACGAAGCCCGCGCCGGGGGCGGCGGTGCGGATCTGTCCGATCAGGTCAAGCAGCTCCCTGTCCTCCCCCTTTATGCCCAGATGCAGATCCGACATGCCGTCATTGTCATGCAAATGGACGTGTCCGATCCGCCCGCCCAGGATCCGGATCCATTCCCGGGGGCTTTGAGAAGAATGGCATTTCAAATGGCCGATATCCAGACAGGCCTTAAACAGAGGATGATCCGTTTTCTCCAGCACCTCCAGGATCGCCGCCGGATCGGGATCCTGGACATTTTCCAGATAAACCGCCGGCCCTTTTCCTTCCCTTTCCTCCAGAAAGTCTTGCCAGAAACGGCAGGAACGCTGTATCCAGCTATCCCTTTGATGAATGCCGGGCACAAAGCCGGTATGAAACACGATCCCCTCCGCGCCCAGGCGAAGGGCCGCTTCATAGCACTGAGAAAAACGGATCCGGGCGGTTTTTGCCGCCAGAGAATCAAAGGAAGCAGGATACAGGTCAAGGAAAGGTCCGTGAAAGGTCAGGCCGCCTTTTTGCCAGGGACGGTTTTTCCGGTTTGTGGGTTTTTCCTCTGTTTCACAGGCCCCCCTTTCCCCTCCTTCCAAAGAAGCGGCGGGAAGGGCCGCTTTTTTTATATCTCCGGCCTGGGTTTTCCCCCACAGGCCCTCTTTTTCGTAAAGGGCGATTTCCTCCGAAAGCCTGTCTAACACGCTTCCCACGCCGAAACGGATCTCCTCCAGCCCCAGATCATAGGCCTGCATCAGTTCCCGGGTCCTTTGATCCGAAAGAAGATGGGAAATCGAAAGCTTCATACGCTTTTCCCGTCTGTCTGTTATTTTATCCCCATTCTTATATTCCTTCATAAAACCCTTCCCGCCTGTCACAGGAGCCTCTCCCTCCAAAAAACGTTCTATCCGCCCTGCCGGGAAGGCTCTTTTTCTCTTACCGCTTTAAAAAACGCCTTTTATCTGTTTTCCCCGCCTGAATCAAAAAGGCTGCTCTCTTTCCAAAAGCCCGTATTTTTTCTTCACCCGGGAAAGCTTGGCAATAAGAGGCTGAGAAAGCGCCGCCAGGAAAAACACGGTGGCGGCGCTGTGGATAAGATTAGGCACCAGCCCCGCCGCCCAGGCCGTAAGCACCGCTCCCGCCGTTATTTCAGCCTGGCCCAGCAACAGCAGGGACGCAGGATCCATGATCCCTCCGTAGATCACCATCACCGAAAGCCCTCCGAAAACACAAAGAGGGATCCGTTTTGCGGAAAGCAGCCCCCGGCTTGCCAAAGCCCCCGCCAGAAGGCCGATCAGGCCAAAGCACAGCATCTGCCACGGCGTCCAGGGGCCCTGTCCCATAAACAGATTCGATACAAAAGCCGTCATGGCGCCTGTCAGAAAGCCGGCCTGGCCCCCCAGGCATACGGCGGTAATGATGATCACCGCCGCGCAGGGCTTAAACTGAGGCAGCATAAAAAAAGCCAGCCGTCCCGCCACGCCAAGGGCGACCATCACCGCCAAAACGGCGATTTCCCTTGCCCGGGGCTTTCTTCGTTCCAGTCTCATGGCAAACAAAAGCATCCCGTAAAGGATCACCATAAGGCTTGTCAGATAAAACCGCCTTGTCTCCAGGCACAGGGCGCCTGCCAGGATCGCCCCCGGCCCCAAAACCAAAAGCGCCTTCCCAAGAAGGAGGTTTTTTTCTCCTTTTTCAAACCCTTCCATGGCCTACCTCTCTTCTTCCCAGAAGGCCTCCGCCTCCTCCGCCAAAAGAACGCCGGGCAAAAGCTCCCGGCACATACGGTCCGCCGCCGTAGTATAAAACCGGTTTCCGGCGAAAAATTCCCACGGGCGGCCCTCCGACACCAGAGCTCCGTCAAAAAACAGGCCGCACCGGTGCGCATAGGCGGCGCAGAATTCCACATCATGAGAAACCAGCACGATAGCGGCGCCTTTTTCCGCAAGCCCTTTCAAAAAAACCCCCAGCTTTCTTTTGAAAAGGCTGTCCATTCCCTTTGTGGGCTCATCCAGGAAGATCAGCTCCGCCCCGGTCAAAAGCACCTTGGCAAGGGCGGCCCGCTGCTGCTCCCCTCCCGAAAGATCATAGGGATGAAAGGAAAGAAGCCCTTCGAGCTCCAGCTGCCGGGCTGCCTGTAATACAGCCTGCTCCTTCTCCCCCTCTTTTTTCCCCCCCGTAAAAGAAAACACCGACAGCAGATCCTCCCGGAGAGTGTCTTTTAAAAAAAGCGTCTGAGGATCCTGGGCCAGCCCCGCCATTTTAAGG
>CALWZU010000083.1 GCA_944386095.1 uncultured Clostridia bacterium
TTGAACCTGCGACCATCAGACCCCCAGTCTGGTACTCTACCAAGCTGAGCCACGCCCCGATAACAGAATTTAGTATATACTACTTTTATGAGAAATGCAAGGGAATTATCACATTTTTTTACAGGGAACCGATGTTTTTTTCAAAGCGCCTTTTCTTCCGGTTCATTTTTCAATGGCCCTCTCAGAGCTCAAGGCATCCGATTTCCTGCTGCGCCCGCTTCCAGGGAAAACCCACGATATTATCATAATCTCCCGAAAAATCCTGTACATAATCCTTCCAGCCCCCCTGAATGGCATAGGCGCCCGCCTTGTCCATAGGCTCGCCGGTAGCGATATAATCCAGGATCTCCCGGTCCCCGTAATCCTTCATCCGCACCTGGGTTACCTCGCAAAAAACATGCTTTCTTCCTGATCCGGGAAAAATAAAGCAAACCCCCGTAGCGACCTGATGGGTTTTCCCGCAGAGAGCTTTGAGCATCCGGAAGGCTTCCTCTTCCGTTTCCGGCTTGCCCAGTATGGTATCCCTTAAACAGACCACCGTATCGGCGGATACGATCAGCGGTCTGCCGGAAAGCTTTTTAAAAAAGGAAGCGTCTTTCTCTAATATTCCCGATTCTGTATAAAGGCCCTTTTTCAAAGCCAGAAACATCACGGCCCGCCGTGCGCCGGCCCCAAAGGGCAGATTTTCCTCTACCCCGGCGGGCGCCACAAAAGGCTTGATGCCATGGCGGCAAAACATTTCAATCCGCCTTGGAGAGGCGGAAGCCAAAACGATATTGTAATTTTCCAGCATGGATTCTTACCTCGGCAAAAAAGATTTCTTTCTGTTTTCAGAAAAGCATATCATAAAGTCACAGCAAATGAAAGGCGGCACATTTCTTTGTCCCTCTGATCTTATGGGAATTTTAAACTCAACACTTTAAAAAAAGTTGTATACCCGAAAAGGCAAACCCATGATTGCCTTTCAAAATCCAGAATGGTAAAATAACATGATAAAGAAAAAATTGACGATTTTTGTCCGTTTTGTTTCCGGCAGGGATCTTCACCTCCGGCCTGCCACGGCTTTGCGGTCGTCCTAAAACACGCTCAGAAAGGATGCTTACCATTGAAAATAGGACTGGATATTGGCTCCACCACCATCAAATGCGTGGTTCTCGACCAAAACGAACAAATTCAATATCAGACATACCAGCGTCACCTCTCTCTGATCGCCGAAAAAACCGCGGGGATCATCCAGGAGATCCGGCAGCGTTTTCCCCAGTGCCACGACTGGCAAATCGCCGTTTCCGGCTCTGCGGGGATGGGTATGGCAAATGCCTGCGGCGTTCCCTTTATCCAGGAGGTTTATGCTACAAAGATAGCCGCCGACCGCCTTGCGCCGGGAACAGACTGTATAATAGAGCTGGGAGGAGAAGACGCTAAAATCATTTTTCTCGACGGGAGCCTGGAAGCCAGAATGAACGGCACCTGCGCAGGAGGCACCGGTGCGTTTATCGACCAGATGGCAAGCCTTTTGAATGTTTCTCCGGAACATATCAACGATCTTGCCGCCGCCTGCGAACAGCTTTATACCATTCCCGCCCGCTGCGGGGTTTTTGCCAAAAGCGATGTGCAGCCTCTTTTAAATCAGGGGGCGAAAAAAAGCGACATCGCCGCCAGCATTCTTTACGCGGTGGTCAATCAGACCATCGGCGGCCTGGCCCAGGGGCGGCCCATCAAAGGAAACGTGCTGTATCTGGGCGGGCCTCTGACCTTTATTCCCATGCTGCGGGAAAGCTTTGACAAGGTCCTGAAAACTGGGGGAACCTGTCCGGAACATTCCCTGTATTACGTTTGCCTGGGGGCTGCGTATCTGGCAGACCAAAGCTGCTCTTTGGAAGATTTCCTCAGCCGGCTTTCCGGTTATGCCGCCGGTTCCGAGTGGGAAACCCTGCCCCCTTTATTCCGGGATCAGGCAGAATACGACGCTTTTGTCAAACGCCACGAAGGAGCCGATGTTCCCAGGGGCAGTCTCAAAGACTATCAGGGACCTGTTTACATCGGCATCGACGCCGGTTCCACAACCATCAAGGCGGTGGTCATGGGAAGCGACGGCAGCCTGCTTTGCACCTTCTACCAGGGCAATACGGGAAATCCCGTTCCCCTGGTTCGGGACTTCCTGATGGATCTGTACCGGCGCCGTCCTGATCTTTGGGTAGCGGGATGCTGCGTGACAGGCTATGGGGAAGACATCATCCGCCACGCCTTCCACGCGGATTACGGCCTTGTGGAAACCTCCGCCCACTTTACGGCGGCCAAAGCCTTCATGCCCGATGTGGATTTTATCGTAGATATCGGCGGTCAGGACATGAAGTGCTTTCATGTTTCCGATGGGGTCATAGACAATATATACCTGAACGAGGCCTGTTCCTCAGGCTGCGGTTCCTTTTTGCAAACCTTTGCCAACGCTCTGGGCTATGATACAGAAGAATTCGCAAGACTGGGGCTTTTCGCCCGGGGCGCTGTAGACCTGGGCTCCCGATGCACGGTATTTATGAACTCGTCGGTGAAGCAGGCCCAGAAGGACGGCGCAACGGTAGGGGATATTTCCGCCGGCCTTTCCGTCAGCGTTGTAAAAAACGCCATTTATAAGGTTATCCGCCCCTCCAGCCTTTCCCAGCTTGGCACCCATATCGTGGTTCAGGGCGGCACCTTCTTAAACGACGCTGTGCTCAGGGCCTTTGAACAGGAACTGGGCGTTGAAGTCGTGCGGCCTGCCATCGCCGGCCTGATGGGCGCTTACGGCTGCGCCCTTTACGCCCGCCGGAAAGCCCTTCCACAACAAAAAAGCACCCTTTCCGGCCCTGAAGAATTAAAGGCCTTCCGTCATCAGGTCAAAAATGTCACCTGCGGTCTTTGCAACAATCACTGTCATCTGACTGTCAACACCTTTGGAGACGGGGGCGTTTATATCGGCGGCAACCGCTGTCAGAGGCCGGTAACAAAAAAAGAAGATACGGACAATCTGAATATTTACCGCTTCAAGCAGGAATATATGAAAGGCCTGCAGCCCGTCCCGGGCCGTCTGGGCATCCGCCTGGGGCTGCCCCTGGGGCTGAATTTGTGGGAAATGGCTCCCTTCTGGCATGGGTTTTTCACAGAGCTTGGCTTTACAGTCGTCCTTTCTCCCCTCTCCGCCAGAGAGACCTTCCTGAAAGGGCAGGCCACCATCCCCAGCGACACCGTGTGCTTTCCCGCCAAGCTCCTCCACGGCCATGTGGCGGAACTGGTGGAAGCGGGAGTGCAGGCCATTTACTACCCCTGCATGAGCTTTAATTTTGACGAACACCTGGGGGATAACCACTATAATTGTCCCGTAGTCGCCTACTATCCGGAAACCATCGCCGCAAACATGCATCTTCCGGAGGGGATACAATTCATCAATGATTATACCGGCCCCCATAATCCAAAAGAATTTCCGGAAAAAATACGGCAAACCCTGATCCGTTACTTCGGAAACCGCTTTTCCAAAAATGACGTGCAGAGGGCCGCAAGGAAGGCCTACGCCGCAAGGGACGCTTTCCTGTCCCAGATAAGGGAAGAAGGGCAGAAAATCATCCGCAGGGCCAGGGAAGCGGGGAAAACGATCATCTGCCTGGCAGGCAGGCCGTATCACGCGGATCCGGAAATCAATCACGGAATCGACATGCTGCTGACCGGGCTTGGGCTTGCGGTCATTTCAGAGGATTGCCTGAGCCATCTTGAAAAAAAGTTTCCGGTTCGGGTTTTGAATCAGTGGACCTATCATTCCCGGCTGTACGCCGCCGCCAAATACATATGCACCCAAAGGGACATGCAGCTGGTGCAGCTGATTTCCTTCGGCTGCGGGCTGGACGCCATCACCTCCGATGAGACCCGTTCCATACTTCAGCAAAAGGGTAAAATCTACACCCAGATTAAAATCGACGAAATCACCAATCTGGGCACCATAAAAGTTCGTCTGCGCAGTCTTCTGGCAGCGCTGGAGCAAAAGGAGAAATAGTACGGTTATGGCTGAATTGAAATATAATAAACAGGGACGCCTTCTGTTTACAAAGGAAATGAAAAAAGAATATACCATTTTGGTGCCGGATATGCTGCCTATCCACTTTAATATCATGCGCCACATTTTCGTAAACGAGGGCTATAAAATCGAACTTTTGGATAATGCGGGAGAGCATATCAAACAGCTGGGCCTGAAATACACCCATAACGACATCTGTTATCCGGCCTTACTTGTTACAGGACAGTTTCTGGATGCTCTCACAAGCGGTCAGTACGATCCCCACAAGGTGGCCCTGATCATCATGCAGACCGGGGGCGGCTGCAGAGCCTCCAATTATATCCACATCATCCGCAAGGCCCTTGAAAGAGCGGGATTTTCCTATGTTCCCGTTATTTCCTTTAACCTTTCCGGCCTGGAAAGCAATCCGGGCTTTTCTCTGACTCCTTCCATCATCCGGCGGATGCTGGCCGGTGTGATCTACGGAGACCTTCTGATGCTGATGAGCAATCAGACCCGCCCCTATGAAGTCAAAAAAGGTCAGACCGACCGTCTTTTGGAGATTTGGATCAATCATATCGGAGAACAGTTTAAGCGGAAAAAAGGCTGCAGCATCAAGGAAATGAAGCAAAACTTCCGGGATATGATCCATGCCTTTGCGGAAATCTGCCGCAAGAAAACCAAAAAAGTCAAGGTGGGCATCGTAGGAGAAATTTACGTAAAATACGCCTCTTTTGCCAATAACAGCCTGGAAAAATTCCTGGCGGAGCAGGGCTGCGAGGTCATGGTTCCGGGGCTTTTGGGCTTTCTGATGTTCAAGGTGGACGCCAGGGTGCAGGATTACAAAATCTACGGCGGAAATTTTATGGTTTATATGATAGCGAAAAAGTTTCTTGGCTATCTGGAAAAAATCGAAAAGCTGTTTATGGATTCCATCAATCAGTTTTCTGATTTCGTCCAGCTTTCCTCCTATCAGGATACCAAACCTCCGGTAAAAGGCCTGATCGGCCTTGGAAACCGAATGGGAGAGGGATGGTTTTTACCTGCCGAAATGATCGAGCTTGTTATCCACGGATACGAAAACATCATCTGCACCCAGCCCTTCGGCTGTCTGCCCACTCATATCTGCGGGAAAGGAATGGTCCATAAGATCAAATCCATGTATCCCCATTCGAATATCGTCCCCATCGACTACGATCCCGGCGCCACCAGGGTCAACCAGGAAAACCGCATCAAGCTGATGCTGTCGGTGGCAAGGGAAAATCTCTGTGAGGTCTGAGCTTATCCTGTCCCCAGAGTTCCCTTTCCCCATCGTTTGCATAAAAACATATCAAAAAAATCAGGACGCTTCATGGATCGCCTTTAGGCCCTTCCGTGAAAACGTCCTGTTTTATTTCATGGGTTTTATTTTGTCAGCAAGCTGCTTCCCGGCCCTACTCCTCTTCCTCCTGGCTGGAGACATTCCTTTGGGACAGACTGCCTGTGCTGCTTTTTGGAGGATAGGGCTTTTCACTGAGGATCCATTCTGCATCCTCTTCTGAAATGTAACGGTTTTCCACCATGGAATCCACTACCTCTTTCTGGCGTTCATAGGCCTTTTCAGCATTCCCGCTAAGGGCGTAAACGCTTGGCGCCTGAGGCAATCCCGCCAAAAGAGTCGCCTGGGATGCCGTCAGATATGCCGGCTCCGTTCCAAAATACCCAACGCTGGCCTGACGGATGCCGTAATAGCCATCTCCGTAATAATTCAGATTTACATAGATTTCCAGAATCTGATCTTTGGAAAATTCGTTTTCCAGTTCTATCGCCGCAAAAATTTCCGCGACCTTCCGGCTCAGCTTTTTTTCCTGGGAAAAGCACAGATTTTTCGCTACCTGCTGGGTAATGGTGCTTCCTCCCTCTGAAAAGCTTTTAGATTTAAAGTTATTGATGATCGCCCTTGCGGTGGAAGAAAAGCTGACGGCTCCGTGAGAATAAAAATTCCTGTCCTCAATAGAAACCACAGCGTTGAGAAAATAGCTGGAAATCGACTCCAGGGGCACATAATCTTCGCTCTCCTTCAGCTCCTGCACCCTGTCCGGAATGCTCTGCCGGCTGACAGCCTCCTCATACATGCTTTTCCCCTGATAAATAATCAGGCCGCAGGCCGCTACCGCCAGAATCAGCGCCAAAAGCAAAAGCCGCTTTAGTATCTTTCCAATCCATTTCATATTTAATTCTCACTGTCCTTCTCTCTTTTTCCTGATACGATCCCCGGGCCTGTCCGGACAACGGCCCGGAGTCCGGAGCCTCTCTGTCCCTCAGCGTTTTTTTACCTTCAGCCTGGGCCCGTTTTTCAGCATTACCTTTTTGTTTTCCACCTTGATCTGGCACCGATCCCGCAGATCGCTGACGAATTCCTCCCGTTCCTCCTTGGTTTCAAATACCTGCTTGCTTACGATGATGATAGGGGTGGGATTGACATTGTCATAAATCATCACATATTTTTTCGCATCCTCCACCCAAACGACACGGTTATAGGCGATTCTGCGCCGGATGCCTCCGGGAGACTCCTGTTCGATGACGTTTTCACCAAAGGTGATACGGGTGATGCCGTCTCTGGCCTTTTCTCCCGCTTCCTGCATTTCTCTTTTTGCGTGAGCCTTGAGCCTGAATTTAAAAAACCACGGAAAGCCGATGATCCATACCAGGCACAGCGCCAAAAAGGCGATCAGCCCCGGCGTCGTCCTGATGGTATCCCGAAACAGGTATACCACAAAGGCCACTACGGCGATCCCGGCGATCCTTTCAAAAAGAACCATGTTCTGAAAGCTTTTGGTGCTGGAAAACTCGTAGCTTCTGACCTCATAAATATCATTTACCGTAATCGGAAACTTAAATGTCAACATATTGCCATCACCCCACGTAATCTAATATTTTCACATTCAAAAAGAAGGCTATGATCAGCGGAACCGTCACCAGCAAAAACCGTTCATTTGGAAACACGCCGGTTTCAAAAATATCGGGAAAGGCAAATTCCAGCTTGCCCTTCAGCCAGATACTGATGGAATCCGTGATGACCCTTCGATCAGACAGGCGCACCAGCGCCACGGCGATCAATACGGGGATCAGAATCAGATTGGCATTAAAGCCCCCAAAGGCCAGTATCAGATCCAGGAAAAACAGGATCGGCATACAACAAATATACAAAAGCTTTCTTGTCATTTGATTCATTCCGGCAGGCCCCCCTTCTTTCTGCCTTAAAGTGTACTGCTAATTATCATACTATATTTCTCTTGTCTTTAAAAGCAAAATTTGCTTTCATCCCGGAAAGTTCACCGAAATTTCACGCAAATCGACACAAGACTACAAGGTGGCGATCAGAAGCTCAATGGCCATTTTCCCGTTGATATCGCCGTTTTTAATATCCCTGTCGGTTCTGTAAAGCTTTTCCAAAATCTGTGAAAGCCCTTGTGATGTATAACGTCCTGCCAGCTTCATGTGTTTTTCCACCAAAAACCCTTTCATTTCCAGGTGGGAGGCGATTTCAGCCTCTCCCGCCCCCTTTTCCCAGAGAAGCCGGACCTGGTAAAGGCTTTCGTACTGCCTGCAAAGAAGGGCCAGCAGTCCGAATTCACTTTCTCCATTCATAAAAAGATCGCTTAAAAGAGCAAAGGCCTGTTTTTTTTCTCCCCGGCTCACATAATCCGCAAGCTGAAACACATTGGCGCTGATATTGGCGTGAACGGCCGTGTCCACATCTTCTTTGGAAACGGTCTTTCCCTGTCCATGTAAAACCACCTTGCTGATATCCTGATCAAAATGATACAGCGTATAGGCGGATTCCTTTTCCAGATAACCGCTCATTTCGATCAGATATGACAGTTCCTTTTCTCCGATCTGTTTCCCGTAGGAATGAAACCGCTTTGCCGCCCACTGCCGCAGATCCCGGGCGGAGAGCTTCCCGAATTCAAACAAGGAGCCGTTTTTTTGCAGGGCCTTAAACAGCCTCCTCCGTTTATCCGGCTTTTCCCCGCAGGTAAACACCAAAAGGGTCGTCCGGGCCGGGTTTTGGAGATAGGAATAAAGAAGCGCCTCGTCCTGGGGCTGAATATTTTTGTTTTTTTCCCCCTCCAAAAGGCGAAAATCCTCCACAAGGACGATATGACGCTTGGAAAAAAAAGGAAGGGTTTCACAGCTCTCCAGGATTTGCTCCACCCCGGTCTGCGCGCCGTCAAGGCGGGTCACATCAAAGGGCAGAGAAGCCTGGTCGGTATAGGCGGAAATAATGGAATTTTTCGCCCATTCCACTAAAAACTGCTCCCGTCCGTAAAGGAGGCAGCTGGGTCTGATCCCGTCTTCTTTTAATTGATTGTAAAATGTTCTGAAATCCATTTTTTCTTCCTTAAGTTTCAAAAAAGAAGGCTTTCATCAAAGAGGGCTTTCATCTGCGGCCGCGTTTTTTTCCGTTTTCAGAGAAAAGCCCCTTTCCCCGATCCACATGCAGACAGCCCCTTGTGTATCTGTTCTGAATACCATTATACCGTTTTTTTCACATCTTTCAATCACCGAGGGATGGGGATGCCCAAAGGCATTGTTTTCTCCCGACTGAGAAACGGCCGCTTTGGGAGATGCCGCTGAAAGCCAGGCCTGAGAAGTGGAAAAGCGGCTGCCGTGGTGAGCCAGCTTTAAAACATCGCATTTTAAAAGCTCTCTGCCCTGCCCCCGGGAAAAGCTCTCCAGGATTTCTTTTTCTTCCTCTTCCCCGATATCTCCCGTCAGCAGAATTTTTGTATTGCCATAGGAAAGCCGCATTACAAGGGACTGGGCGTTTTCCTCCTCCTCCCCCGGCTGCGGTTTTTCTGACCCGGGCTGCGCCGCTTTTTCCTTTTCCTCCCCGGGATGTAAAACGGTAAGGCTGACCTGCTCCTCCAAAACGACCCGGTCCATCCTATGCAAAAAGGTTATTTTCCCCGGATCCATGGAAAAAATATCCGAAAGAGTCTTGATACCCGTCTCATAATACTGGGGCAGATACAGCTGATGAACAGGTATTTCCTCACAGACAGAGGCGATCCCTTTATAATGATCCCCATCCATATGGGTCACGAAAACCCCTTCCAGCTCCGTCACGCCGTTTTTCAAAAGATAAGGAAGGAGTATCTCCCTTCCCACATCAAAATCACCGTAGCTGTTGCCGCCCCCGTCTATGAGATAATTCTCTCCCCGGGGCGTCCTAATATGGATACAGTCCCCCTGCCCTACATCCACAAACACGATCGACGGTGCGTTCCGTTCCTCTGCCGCCGTCCCGGCGATCCCCGCCGCCGCGATCAAAAAAGCGGCTGCGGCGATCCTGGCTTTTTTCCCATAAAAGGGCCAGAAGAATTTCCCTTCGGAAAACAGCAAAGCTAAAAAGGCGTAATAGGCCAGAAGCGACCACAAACAGGGGCTTGCCACCCAGCCATGGCCCCAGGGATCCAAAGAACACAGATCATTGAAAAACACCATGATCCTGATCCAAATCCCAAGGGCGGCAGCGCCGCCTTCAAATACCGCGCTCAAAAAATCCGGCAAAAAACATAAGGGCAGCAGAGCCATCCCCGCCGAAATCACAATGCCGGAAAAGAAAACCGCCGGTATATTGGCAAGAAAAGCCGCCGGAGAAAAGGAATAAAACAGATATGCCACAAGGGGCATCACTCCCAGCTGAACGGCAAGCATGGGCCAGAGAGCAGGGCGAAGACCATTAAAAAGCCTTCTTTTCCAGTCACTTTCCTCTTCCATCCCTTTTGACCCCGTTTTTTCCCAAAACACTTTGGCGCCATCCGCCCGCCGCCGGCCCTCCAGGCTTTTTCCCTCTCCGGGCAGGGCAGGACACATCACCCCCAGAGACACCACCGCCGTAAAGGAAAGAAGAAAGCCGGCGTGAAACAGGGTATAGGGATTTGCCAAAAGAAACAACAGCCCCGTGGCGCAGGCAGCGGAAAGCATATCATAACGGCGGAAAAGCCCTTCCGCTCCAAGGCATATAAAAATCATCACCGCCGCCCTCAGCACGGAAACGGAAAAACCGCAAAGGGCCGTGTAAGCGGCAAGGGCGATCATATTGATCCATCTTTGGGTCCTCTTTCCCCGGTTTTGTAAAAAAAGGCGAATGCAGCCAAACACGATTCCCACATGCATACCCGACACCGCGATCACATGGGCCGTCCCATTTTCCTGAAACGCCTGATAAACGGACTCATCCATCAATGAGGTGTCCCCAAAAAGCATGGCGGCGGCAATCCCGGCGGTTTTTTCATCAGTGGCCCGGGTCATGGAAAAAAGAAATTTTTCTCTTATCTTGGCCATTAATCCTAAAAATCCCCCTACAGGATCCAAAGGATCTTCCGGTTCCAAAATCAGCGTCTGGGGCTGGATCTGTCCCCTCATCAAGATGCCCTCTGAACGTAAAAATTCCCGGTAGTCAAAGGCCCCCGGGTTAGAAGCCTCTTCCGCCTGCTGAGGCAGACAGGAAAAGGAAAGCCTCCGGCCCACCAGATAAGCCGTTTCTCCCTGCCGCTTTCCGGCAAAATCCCCCTCCACACGGCACAAAAGCTTTTCACCCCGGGCCCAAACCACCAGGCTCAGCGTCTCCTTTTCCATGATCTCCGCGGAAACCACCCTTCCATGAACAAGGGTCTTTTCCCCTTCCGTAAAGGCGGAGGTTTCCAGGCTGGCTGTCCAGAATCGCAGCATTCCGGCTGTAAAGGAGAAAAAACAAAGCAAAACAAGCCCCACCACAGCTGTTTTTTTGCGTTCTTTCCCTAAAAAAAGAATCCCAAAAAGGATCCCCGTTCCAAGCAGCCCCCAGAGGATCTCCCCTGAAAAATGCGCCTTTTTTTGCAAAAAAATGCCCGCCGCAAAAAGCGACAGGATATAAGGTCCCACTCTTCTGATTTTCAAATGCTTTGGTTTTCCTTTCCGGCCTTTCCGGCCTCTGGCAAAAACTGCCTTTTCTCGTTTATTTGCGCCGCAAAACCGGGCGGCTTGTGTTAACCTCCCTTTGTCTGCCCTGTTTTACCGCCTCTTGTCCGGCAAAGGCCAGGACCTGTCTGCCTCAATAAAGCGCTCTATGGAAGATCCGGCACCGCCCGGTGTCCAAGGCCGATCACCACTTCGTTCAGATGCAAAAGGCCGGCGCTCATGAAAATGCACACCGTCAGATGCTCCCCTCTGCGGCAGATACCGATTTTTCCGCCTCCGTTAAGCCCGTTGACCCTCGCGGAAATCTGCATAATGGCCTCTCTTGCCGCTCCCGCGATGGCGCCGTCATGAATGTGGCACTCCTTTGTGACGCCGCATTTTCTGGCGGCGATAATCGCTCTTTCGATCACCACATGGATGGTATCGTTGATGCTGCCGCCCACGTCTACCGCTGCGGCATAATAGCCCTTTGACCGGAGCTTTTCGATATACAGCTCTTCCTCCCGTCGGTTTTCGGTCATGGCCAGCTTAATAGCGGCTCTTGCTACATCAATGCTGTCGTACAACTTTTTCCCTCCGTATTATCCTTAAGGGATCTAAGGGATGGATTTCGCCACCCTTTTGATTAACGTTTTTTTACGTTTTTATTTCCCCTGTCTTACATTATACACAATTCCATAAAAAAGCATAGATAAAAACTGAAATTATGATATAATGAACGGGATTGATGCAACCTGCGAAATCGGGATTTTTCAGCTTTTTTAAAAAAAGCGCGAAGGATCCGCTAGGATTTTCTCCATGTGCCGTATATGGATCCTGTGAAGAAAAATTTTTACAGAAAAAGGGATCTTTTTCCCGGCACAGGGTTAAAAGCATACCAAACATCAGCCATAGGGATTGAGGTGATTATTTTGTCAGAGGAAAACCGTTTTGATGACCAGAATTACCGCGTAAAAGCCACCCGGTCATCCAGAAACAATAAAAGCAATAAATCCAGCATTTTTTCTAAGCCCTCTAAAAGCCACGCCAAGGCGCAGGATCAAAAAGCCCCCGGCAAAACCCAGTCGGGCCAGAAGCCCGCTTTGGCGGCAGGCCGCTTTTCCAGAGGCTCGAAGGCCGAGAAAAAACCAGTTCCGGGAAAGCCCTCCGGCGGGACCCCTTCCGGCGTCCAGGGAGAAAAAAAGGGCAAGACCCAAAACGCCCCTGGCGGGAAAAATACAAAATTCAATGTGAAGCGTTTGATCAAAACGCTGATTCTTGCTGTTCTGGCGGTTTGCCTTGTGGTAGGCGTCGTATTCGCCGTGAAGGTTTTCACCGTCGTTCAGAACGCGCCTGATGTTGCGCCCTCCAACATCTATGACCTTCTCAGCGAAAACTCCTTTATGTATGACAGTCAGGGCAATCTTTTGGAAAACGTCATGGACGCCGAGCTGAGAACCAATCTGGATTATTCCCAGATGCCCCAGAACCTGCTGAACGCCTTTGTCGCCATTGAAGACAAGACCTTCTGGGAACACAAGGGGTTCAACTTCGTCCGGATCATGGGCGCGATCTGGGAAAGCATCACCCAAGGAGAAAGCATCAGCGGCACCAGCACCATCACCCAGCAGCTGGCCCGAAACCTGTATCTGGAAGATACCAAAAGCGACCGTACCATGGTGCGTAAGGCCACGGAAGCCTATTATACCGTGCTCCTTGAACGCAATCTGACCAAGGAGCAGATCATCGAAGCCTATCTGAATACCATTGCTCTGGGCTTTAATACCTACGGCGTAGAGGCGGCGGCTCAGACATATTTCGGCAAATCGGCCAGCGAACTGACGCTGGCGGAATGCTCGGCTCTGGCCACGATCCCCAGAAGCCCCTCCCGCTACGCTCTGATCAAACGGTATTACAACGAGGATGTGGATGAATCCATCCCCGCCGAAAATATCCTTGCCACCACAAACGAATATACCCTGGTCTACAACGACGCCTTCAAGGACCGTCAGAAGATCGTTCTGGATTTCATGGAGGAGTACGGCTACATTACCGCCCAGGAAAACCAGGAGGCCTACAGCTACGATATCCGCCAGTCCCTGAATCCCTCCACCACCGTTAACTCTATGGCGGATGTATCTTCCTATTACATCGATTACGCCAAGGATCAGGTCATCGAGATTCTGATGACCCACATGAATCTGGATCAGGAAGCGGCGACCCATATGCTTTATAACGGGGGGCTGAAAATCTATACCGCCATGGATCAGAACATCCAGAAAATCATCGAAACGGAATTCCAGAACAACTCCAATTTCCCCGGTATCCGCAGCATCCGCAGGGACAGCAGCGGCAATATCATCGGCAGCGACGGACGCATCATGCTCTACGATAAATCCAACTATTTCGACGGAGAAAACCGCTTTGTGATCAAAGCGGGAGAATACGGCTATGACGATGCGGGCAATCTGTATCTGTACCAGGGCTTCGGCCTTCAGATCACGCCCTCCTACGCCAACGAACAGCTGACGGATGTGGCTCTGAACTTCCGAAACATGTATACCTATGAAGGCTCTACCCTGTATGCCATCTACGGCGGCAGCCTGAAGATCGATGCGGCCTATAAATCCGTGGATGCCAATGGAAACGCCATCATTCACAAGGAATTCCTGGATGCCAATCCCGATTTCTTCGTAGCGGCGGGAGACAGCCTGACCGTTTCAGCCCCTCACTACACCCTGCCGGAGGGCGTGATCCAGCCCCAGTCGGCCATGGTCATCATGGATCAGGCCACCGGTGAAATCAAGGCCATGGTAGGGGGCCGAAACATGGAAGGCAGCCAGCTGTATAACCGGGCCGACTCCCCCAGACAGCCGGGCTCCTCCATCAAGCCCATCGCCGTTTATTTGCCCGCCATGCTCAACGGCTATACCGCCGGCACGTCCATCGAGGACTCCGAAAACATCGTCAACGGCAAGGTATGGCCCAGAAACTCCTATTCCGGCTACAAAGGCTGGATTACCGTCAGAACGGCGATCCAGACCTCCAGCAACGTGGTGGCGGTCAGAGTCATCAACAGCATCGGCTATGATACCTCAAGAAGCTTCCTGGAACAGCTTGGCATCACCACCGTTACCGATGACGATCTGAACCCGGCGGCTCTGGGTCTTGGGGGTATGTCCAAGGGTCTCAAGCCCATTGAAAGCACCGGCGCTTTTGCCACCATCGCATCGGGCGGCGTTTATCACAAGCCCACCACCATCAACCGGATCCTCAACAAAAACGATGAGGTCATTTATGATCTGAGCCTGAATGAAACAAGACAGGTCTTTGACGAAGGCACCGCCTATATCATGACGGATATGCTCAAGGGCGTTGTCAGCGGCGGTACCGGCGGCAGAGCCAGACTTTACGCAGGCAATGCCACCATTCCCGTCGCAGGTAAAACCGGTACCACCACCAACAACTACGACGCCTGGTTCTGCGGCTATACGCCATATTACACGGCCGCTTTGTGGATCGGCAACGACGTGAACATCCAGCTTTCCAACGGCAGCGGCGCCGCCGCCCAGCTTTGGAGCAATATCATGCGCCAGGTGCATTCCGGGCTTGAGGCAAAGAATTTTGAACGCCCCGACTCGGTAGTCACAAGATCTGTCAGAACCCAGAACGGCACCATCAGCGAGCTGTTTGTAGAGGGCACCTCCGTTCCGGAATATAAAGGAGGCTCCAGCAGCAGTACAGACAACCAGCCCACCACCGTTACCGTCTGCAACGAAAGCGGTATGCTGGCTACAAGCGGCTGCCCCTCCACAAGGACCATCCCCGCAGAAGGCGCGCCTGCTGAAAGCTGCAACATTCATGCGCCGGCCTCCGGCGGAACGCCTGTAACAGATCCCTCTCAGGTTCCCGATGGACTTGGTCCCGATGAAAACGTAACGCCGCCGGATGATCCCAATGTGGACTATGTGCCTCAGCAGCCTGATGACTCTCAGGATCAAACCGGCGAGCAGACGCCTCCGGTTGTGGATTCCAATCCTTCGGAAAATCAGGGCGGCGCCTCAGAGCCGGAAACGCCGCCTCAAAGGCCCACCGGCGATTCCGGACAGTCCTCTGATCCGGCCATACCTGAGGTTCCCTCTAACCCAAGCAGTATTCCCGACGGCCTGTAAGCCCCGGCCGTAATGCCGTAATAATGTAAAAGACATTTATCCCAGTACCCTGACTGAAAGGGCGCAAACGGTTCATTCCTTTGCGCCCTTTCCTTTTTAACAGCTCCCGGCTTCCTTCCTGCTGATTATATCCTGATTATATCCTTTTCCTATGAATCCCTCAGGGCTTAGGCCGGGGATGAAACAGCAAAGCGATCAGATAACCGAAAAAGATAGCGGCCCCGATCCCTGCCCCGGTGTTTTGGATACCTCCCGACAGAGCGCCCAGAAGGCCTTCTTCTCTGGCGCCCTCTATCGCTCCCTTTGCCAGCTGATAGCCGAAGCCCGGCAGGGGCACCGTAGCGCCGCTTTTTCCAAACTCCGCCAAAGGCTCATAAAGACCCAGTCCCGTCAATAAAGCGCCGGCGCATACAAAAATCACCAGAATCCTGGCAGGGGACAGCCTTGTAAAATCCATCAAAAGCTGACCTGCCAGGCAGATGCAGCCTCCCACCGCAAAAACCTGTAAGTATTCCACGCTCACAGCCCCCCTTCCCTTGTCAGGGAAATAGCATGGGCGATCCCGGGAATGCTTTCCCCCTGCTGGGTGCTGATGGTTGAAAGCAAAGCGCCGGTGGACATAAACAGCACGTGATCCCAAAGCCCCTTTTCCATCATGGAGCAAACGTAGCCGGAAAACAACGCCCCGGAGCATCCGCAGCCGCTTCCCCCGCTGTGGGTATCCTGGCCGGGATCAAAAATAAGGGCGCCGCAATCCTCGTAATTATGATACAGATCATACCCCTTCCCCTTCATCACATCCAGCAGGATGGCCTTCCCCACAAGGCCCAGATCTCCCGAAAAAATCCGGTCATAATAGGAAGGCTCTCTGCCCGTATCCTCAAAATGCCGCAGAAGTGTATCCACAGCCGCAGGCGCCATCGCCGCCCCCATCATATTGGGATCGTCGATTCCCATATCCGCTATTTTTCCAATGGTGGCAAGCTCGATGCGAATGCCCGGCCCTTCCTTCATCCCAATCACCGCGCTGCCCGCCCCCGTTACGGTTCTTTGAGCCGAAGGAGGCTTTTGGTTTCCATGCTCAAGCGGCAGCCTGAACTGCCTTTCGGCCGTGCAATAATGACTGGAAGCCGTAGCCACCGCATAATCCCCGTAGCCTCCGTTTACAAAAGCCGCGGAAAGCAGCAGGGACTCGGTCATGGTAGAGCAGGCGCCGTAAATCCCTAAAAACGGGATTTTAAGGTCTCTGATGGCATAGCAGGAGGACATAAGCTGATTGATCAGGTCCCCGCTGAAAATCACGTCCATCTGTTCCCGGTCTTTTCCGCAGGAGGCGATGGCTCCCAGGATCGTATCCTGCAATATCTGGCTTTCCGCTTCCTCCCAGGTCTTTTTCCCGCATTTATCATCCTCCAGCACCCGGTGGAACCAGCTCCCCATGGGGCCCTGTCCTTCTTTTTTCCCTACTGTGGAAAAAGCCGATACTACGGCCGGCAGCCTGGAAAATCCAATGGTCTGCCTTCCGATTTTCTCTCTTGCCATTTTTCTTTTCCTCCTTTTTCCCCTTAAAGGAACCGCTCCAGGCCCCAGCAGATCATCCCCGTCAATATGGAAACGCTGATACCGCATACCAGAACCGGCCCGGCCAAAGTAAACATCTTCGAGCCTACCCCCAAAACCGGCCCCTCATATTTGAATTCCATAGCGGTGGCGACCATGGAATTGGCAAAGCCCGTGATGGGAACGATGACCCCTGCTCCCGCAAATCTGCAAAGCCGGTCGAATACGCCAAGGCCCGTAAGAAGCTGGGCCATAAAAATAAGGCTTACCGTCACCAAAGCTCCCGCGGTTTTTTCCTCAAGGCCAAGGCCCTGCTGAAGCTGTTTCTGAAGCAAATAGGCGCCAAGACACACGCCGCCCCCTGTCAAAAAGGCTCTTGCTCCATTCCTGACCCATTTTGTCCCCGGGGTAAACCGGGCCGCATATCGCTCATAGCGTTTTTTCTGTTCCTTTTCTCTTTTTTTCTTCTCCTTTTCCAACGCTCTTTGCTGCCTCTCCACGCTTCTTATCCTCCCCTCCGCCAAACCCTCTTCCCTTGAAAAGGTCAAAGAGTCATATGGCTCTGTCAGGCTTAGGTTTTCCTTTTTTTTTGAAACTATCCCCAGGCTTTCCCGCCTTTCTCTTTTTCTGTTATTCCAATCTCTTTTTCCTGACATTTTCTGGGGGCAGACAGGCATTCCCAAAAGACAAGACAGTTTTGTCTTGCAGCAAAAGCCGTTCTCTGATAATATGGGATAGGATTTTGACGTCAAATCATTATACGTTATCGCCAAGGCAGTT
>CALWZU010000084.1 GCA_944386095.1 uncultured Clostridia bacterium
TTGCATCGATCCTGTACAGATACGCGCAGTACAAGGGCTATGACACTGCCCAGGGCGGCATGGCGATCAGGGAATTCACAGACTATGAAAGCATTTCCGATTACGCCATGGAGGCCATGGCATGGGCGGTGAATGCGGACATCATAAACGGCATGGGAGACGGCGCCCTGAATCCCCAGGGAGACGCTACCAGAGCCCAGGTGGCCCAGATGCTCATGAGCTTTTCCGAAAACGTGGTGAAATAGCCGGTTGCCGGTTATGAAAAACCAACGCTCTGATCGTTTGTAAGGGATTCCCTTCCCTACAAAATATATTAATGCAATTCACCCGCAGGCCTTTAGCCTGCGGGTGAATTGTCTTATGCTGAATCGTGAAAATCAGAAGTAAAAATCTATAGCGCAAAAAACCGGTCTCATTTTAGGACTGAAGTCCCTTTCTGATATTGATGCCGCATTTTTTGCCGTTTTCATCATACAGGTAGAAGCCCCGGCCGGTTTTGACGCCCAGCTGATGGGCTCTGACCATACGCTTGAGCAGCTGAGAGGGTCTGTATTTGGAATCGCCGGACTCGTCCAGCAGGATTTCCATGATGGAAAGGGTGATGTCCGCGCCGATCAGGTCGATCAGCTCAAGAGGCCCCATGGGGTGGTTGCAGCCCAGCTTCATGCCCTTGTCGATATCCTCTACCGTACCGATGCCCTTCGCCAGCAGGATGACCGCTTCGTTGAGCATGGGGATCAGAAGATGGTTGACGATAAAGCCGGCGGAGTCCTCTGAATGGATGCATTGCTTGCCCAGCTTGGCGGCAAAGGCTTCGCAGGTTTCCACCGTATCCTTTGATGTGAAAAAGCCCGTAACGACTTCCACCAGCTTCATTTTGGCCGGGGGATTGAAGAAATGCAGGCCTACGAAGTTTTCCGGAAAATCGGAAGCGGAAGCGATATCGGAAATGGAAACCGTAGAGGTGTTGCTTGCCATGATCACATCGTTTCTGCAGATCTGGGCCAGCTCTTCAAAAAGGGCCTTTTTGGCTTCGGGTCTTTCGATAATGGCTTCAATGACCATGTCCGTGTCCGCGGCGTCGGCAAGACTTGTGACCGGCGTGATGCGTTCCATGGTTTCCAGCACCTCTCCCTCTGTGAGCCGGCCGGCCGCCTGGCTTCTGCGCAGGTTGCTTTCGATTTTTTCCATGGCGTCCTTCAGATTTTGGGGAGACAGGTCGTTTATGTATACTTCAAAGCCCGACTGGGCGGAAATCTGTGCGATGCCGGAGCCCATGGCGCCAACACCCACGATCAGTACTTTTTTGATGTCTCTCATAATACGTTTCACTCTCCTTAATGTTGTATCTTAATCTATAGCAAGGCGAAAAGCCCTCCTATCAAATCAGGGCGAGGATCCTATTTTTCCTGGCCGGCGGATTCCTCTTGAGATGCAGGCGGGACCGCCGCCGTTTCTTCTGAACGATCCTCTTCCGAGACCTCGGCCCCAAGGGTGACGATAGCCTTTTCCAGATTCAGAAGGGTGGTGTGGATGGCGTCGGCCTTTTTGTGGCTGATCCGGGTTCCGTCCACAGCCAGAGTGGCGTTATATAAAAGCTGCTCAAAGTCATCATGCAGATCGGAAATCTTTTCCCGCAGCTGGATGGCTTCATCGGGGGATATCCTGTCTTTGCCTCCCTGGGGCAGCTGGCCCTGGAAAAGCTTTTGGGGCGCGGGATCCGATGAAAGGTCAAATTCGGCCACCTCATCTACGGTAATGCAGTCATAGCCCAGCTTTTCCTTTACGTAAGCGGCGAAATCCGCTTTGGAATCAGGCTCTCCGTGAACCAGGAAAATCTTCTGGGGCTGAGATAAAAATCCTGAAAGCCAGTCTAAAAGAGCCTCTCTGTCTGCATGGCCGGACATGCCCTCCAGGGAATCGATTTCCGCATTGACATAAATGTTTTCCCCGAAAATCTGAACGTGCTTTTCTCCGTCCTTGATCCGCTTGCCCAGGGTGCCTTCCGCCTGATAGCCTACAAATACGATGCTGTTTCTGGCGTTCCATAAATTGTGCTTCAGATGATGCTTGATCCGGCCCGCCTCGCACATGCCGCTGGCGGAAAGGATGACCTTGGGCTCGGTGTTGAAATTCAAAGCTCGGGATTCTTCCGTGCTGCGGGTAAAGATCAGGTTCTTAAAGTCAAGGGGATGATCCCCTCTTAAAATATATTCCTTGGTTTCATCGTCGAAGACCTGGGCGTTGCGCCGGAAAACCTCCGTAGCGGTGGTGGCCATGGGGCTGTCCACGTAAACCTTGATTTTATCAAGGGCAGCCTGATAATCAGGAGAATTGTCCTCGTAAAAACGGTTGAGCTGGTAGATGATTTCCTGGGTTCTGCCTACTGCGAAGGAAGGGATTACCACATTGCCGCCCCGGCCGGTGGTTTTCAGGATAATCTGGATCAGCTCATCCACGCTCTGGCTGTTGGCGGGATGGATCCGGTTGCCATAGGTGGTTTCCATGATTACATAATCCGCTTCCTGAATGTATTCGGGATCCCGCAGGATGGGCCTGTTTCTCATGCCCAGATCGCCGGAAAAGACGATTTTACGGGTTTGGCCCTCTTCCGTGGCCCAGATTTCCGTAATGGCGGAGCCCAGAATATGCCCTGCGTCCCGGAAGCGTATGCGAAGCTCATCGCAGATTTCCTTGTTTTCTTCGTAAAGGATCGGCTCGAAAAAAGAAAAGGAGGCTTCCGCGTCCTGGATGGTATAAAGAGGCTCTACCGGCTTTTTGCCCGCCCGGGTGTTTTTGCGGCTTTTCCATTCCGCTTCTTTTTCCTGAATGTAGGCGCTGTCCCGGAGCATGACCTGTACCAGATCGAAGGTGGCGTCGGTACAGAAGATCCTGCCCTGAAAGCCCAGCTTGACCAGAAGGGGGATCCTGCCGCAGTGATCTATATGGGCATGGCTCAGGATGAGATAATCGATTTCAGAGGGCCTGAAGCCGAAATCCTCATAGTTGAGCTGATCCAGAGCTTTTCCGCCCTGAAACTGACCGCAGTCCAAAAGCACCTTTTTTGTGCCGATGGTCAGCAGATGGCAGGAGCCTGTGACCGCCTGGACGCCGCCGCAAAATTTGATTTTCATAATAATCTCCTTATGATATGGATTCTCGCATATGACAGGCAGTGCCCGGGCTTGACGTCAAGGTCGGGCTTTGCCGGCAAAGAGGCTTGCTTCCTTTTGGAAATCAACATTACGATTTTTAATTCTACAATTCTATAGTATATCGGGAAAAGGGGAAAAATGGAAGGTAAGAATAGGGGATTATTCCGATGAAAAAAATATAAAAATCAAAAAAATAAAAGACAGTCTGCGTTTTTAGACGCAAACCGTCTGAATTATCGAAATAGCTCTAAAAAAACCCGGAAAATCGTTGATAATTTCTTAACAATCCCCGGGGGCGGCGATAAAAAAATAACAAGCTCCTCAGGCGGCGCTACAGACAGTCAGGCTCCCGGCGGAAAAAGCTTTTGGGGTGGCTGCAAAGGGGGCATTTGTCGGGGGCCTCTTCTCCCTCCACCACCATGCCGCAGTTTTGGCATTTCCAGCGGGCGCCGCCCTTTTGGCGAAAGGTTTCTCCCTTTTCCAGCCGATCCAGCAGGGCGTCAAAGCGTTCCTGGTGGGCTTTTTCTACCTGGGCTGCCTTCTCAAACAGAAAGGCGATATCCGGACGCTGCTCTTCTCTTGCGTCCCGGGCGAAGGTTTTATACATTTCCGACCATTCGTAATGCTCTCCTTCTGAAGCGGAGCGCAGGTTAAAGGCCGTATCCCCCAGCTGCTCCAAAAGGGAAAACCATACCTTGGCGTGAGCTCTTTCGTTGTCGGCGGTTTCTTCGAAGATCCGGGCGATTTCCTCATAGCCCTCCTTCCTGGCGGCGGCCGCAAAGAACGTGTACTTGTTTCTTGCCATGGATTCACCGGTAAACGCCGTCAGCAGATTTCCCTGGGTTTTCGTGTTTTCAAATTTGTTTTCCATCGCTGTCCTCCTTCATTGACTTCCCCGGCTCTTGCCGGGGTTTTTTACTAGGATTCCCCGGAGTGTGAAAAAAATACCAAAGGGGAAATATTTTGCAGGGGACTTTTGAGGGAGAGAAATATTTGCCGTAACTGATTGAAAAATGGAGGATAAAATGATAATATTAAATGTCAGTATAAAAGAATCATAAATTCAATCAAAAATAGAGGAATGCGAGGACACGAAATGGAACATATTGCCGACACGATCCGAAAGCTGAAAAAAGAAAAAAACGCGGTTATTCTGGCCCATTATTATCAAAACCTTGAGGTCCAGAAGGTGGCGGACTATGTGGGAGATTCCTTTGGGCTGGCCAAGGAAGCCATGGAAGCCAAGGAAGATATCATCGTATTCTGCGGCGTCCATTTTATGGCGGAAAGCGCCAAGATCCTCAATCCGGACAAAAAAGTCCTTCTGCCGGTGCCTTCGGCAGGCTGCCCTATGGCGGACATGGTCACAAGGCAGGATGTTTTGGCGCTTAAGGACCGGTATCCCCAGGCGGCTGCGGTCTGCTATGTAAACTCCTCCGCAGAGGTAAAGGGCGTGTGCGATATCGCCTGCACTTCTTCCAATGCGGTCAAAGTAGTGGCCGGCCTTCCTAACCGGCAGATCATTTTCGTGCCGGATCAGAACCTGGGAAGCTATGTGGCGGGGCGGCTGCCGGAAAAGGAATTCATTCCCTTTACGGGCTTTTGCCCCACTCATCACCGTATCACGGTCCAGGAGCTTTTGGAGGCGAAAAAAGCCCATCCCGGCGCACCGGTCCTGGTGCATCCCGAATGCGAAAAACAGGTGACGGATCTGGCGGATTTTGCGGGCAGCACCAAACAGATTATCGACTATACCCTGGAATCCGATCAGAAGGAATTTATCATCGGAACGGAAATGGGCGTGGTGGATTATCTGAAGGACATTCAGCCTGAAAAGACCTATCACGTGATGTCTCAAAGGCTGATCTGTCCCGATATGAAAAAAACCGGACTGGAAGAGGTGCTGCATGTTTTGCGGACGGAAGAAAATGAAGTGGTCATGGAGCCACAGCTGATCCATGACGCGTACCAGTGCCTGACCAGAATGATGGAGCTTTCCTGAAGGGGAAAGCGGCAGCGGTCTTTTGGCAGGCCGGAAATCTTCGGGGAAAATCCCGGGGAAAGACATACTAACAAAACAGAGGATAAAGCAATGAACAGAAGATATGCCTTCAACGGATCTCTCCAGGAAGAACCCCGGCGCTTTGACGTGATCGTGGTGGGAAGCGGCGTGGCGGGTCTTTACTGCGCCCTGAACCTGGATCCGTCCCTTTCCTGCGCCGTCGTTACGAAGGCGGAAATCGAAAACAGCAATTCCTGGTTTGCCCAGGGCGGCATTGCGGCGGTCACAAAAGAGGACGACAACACCAAAGATCATTTTAACGATACCATGAAGGCCGGCGCTCAGATTTGCGACCCGGAAGCGGTAAAGGTTCTGGTGACAAGAGGACCCGAGGAGATCAAAAGACTGATGCAGCTGCACGTGCCCTTTGACCACGATGAAGAGGGCAATCTGCTGGTAACAAGGGAAGGCGACCACGGCACCAGGCGGATCCTGAACTGCGGGGGGGAAGCCACCAGCCGGAACACACTTCAGACACTTGAAGAAGACGCCAGGGACAAAAGCAACATCAACATAATGGGAAAAGCCCTACTT
>CALWZU010000085.1 GCA_944386095.1 uncultured Clostridia bacterium
GCCTGGCACTATGGCTATCATTATCAGGGCTCCAAAAGCATTTATCTGATGAAACGGCTTCCCGGCAAGGGAGAGCTTATCAGGGGCTGTCTTGGGATGCCTCTTTTGGGGGCGGCGGTCTCTGCAGGCACGGGGCTTTTCCTGCTTTTCCTTTACGGAGGGTTTTACAGGCTGCTAACGCCTCAGGCGTGTCTGATAAAAGACTGGATCGGGATATGAAAAGGCTGAAAGGAGGAAGGAGCATGCTGCAAATCAAACAGGTAAGCAAGGCATACGGAACGAAAAAAGCGCTCAGCAAGGTGGATCTGACCCTTGACAGGGGAGAGATCGTAGGGCTGTTTGGTGAAAACGGGGCGGGCAAGACCACCCTGATGAAATGTATCCTGGGTTTTCTTCGCTACGAGGGGGAAATCACCCTGGATGGAAGGCCCATAAGCCGGGAAAACATCGCCAGAGTGTCTTTCGCAACCTCTGAGCATTCCTTTTTTCCCAATCTCAGCCCCGCGTCCCATCGGGATTTTTATAAAATGCATTTTCCCAGGTGGCGGGAAAAACGATTTTCGGGACTGATGGATTTTTTTCAGCTGCCCATGCACAAAAGCGCGAAGCATCTTTCAACAGGGCAGAAGAATCAGCTGGAGGTGATCCTCGCCCTTTGTCAGGGCGCGGATTATATCCTGATGGATGAGCCCTTTGCGGGAAACGACGTATTTAACCGGGAGGATTTTTATAAGCTGCTTTTGGGGATTCTGGAGCCGGGAGAAACCGTTTTTCTGTCTACGCATCTCTTGGAGGAGGTGGAGCGTTTTATCAGCCGCGCCGTGCTTCTTCACAAAGGCGGGATCGCCGGGGATATTTCCATGATGGAGCTTGAAAATCAGGGACGGGGACTGATGGAGGCCGTCAGAGAGATCTACGGCTACAAAAGGGACCGGGTCAGCAGAGCCCTGTCAGAAATACTGGATGAGCGGGAAGGAGAAGAATGATATGAGGAAAAGTCTTGTGCTTGCCGTGATCCTGACGGCGCTTTCCCTGGTCTTTGGCCTGGGGGCCTGTTTGGAAATACAGGAGGGAAAGGATCAGGTGCAGATCGGGCAGACGGTTCTTGAGGGAGATCCGGCCGCCGCAGAGGGGCTTTCGCTGAAAAACCGCGTTACCGTAGGGTATCACCTTTTTTGGGATATTTCCTGCCGGTTTGGAGAGGCCTTTCAAACGGAGAGCAAATTTTCTTTTACGCCCCGGCAGAGCTATGAAGGAGAAACCGGTTCGGTCTATGTGGGGCTTGATCCGGGATTTAATTTTTCCATATCCAGCGTACTGGATCTGGAGGAGGACAATGATGGATATTTCGCCTTTCCGCTTCCCATAGAAATGATCAGGGATGTGGCCGGCAGCACACCGGCGGGAGGGACGCATTCCCAGGCGCTTTATGTAAGGGACTATTATGAATATTATCCCCTGAATATAGATCTGTATCTGCCCGGCATCGACAGCTACCGGCTGGAGGATAAGCAGCGGGAGGTAACGGATTATTTCCGGATCCCCGTTTCCCCGGAGCATATCGTGTGGATGACGGTGACAAAGGATCAGTGGGGCAATGTGGCGGAGGTCAGCTGCAACGAAGGGGTGGGAGGCGTCCAGATATGGGCTGAAGGCGCTTTGCTGGAGGACGCCTGCTATATCAGCGTAAACGTGATGAAGGTGGAGGAAGGAGAGACCGTGCCTTCGGAGCATCTGGCCCAGTTTAGCGGGATCCACCGTATTCCCCTTGTCAGGGAAGAGGATGGGATATTTCGGGTGGATGTGGCTCATATGCAGCCGGTGTATGACGCCAAGGGCGCTCAGGTGCTGTGTATGGCGCCTTCCTTTGATAAGACCCGGCTGTTGACGGCCTTCAGGCAGGAGGAGGGAAAGGTCTATTTTTGCGAGCTGGAGCCGGATACGGGAGAGCTTTTGCAAAAAGAGGAGCTTACGGGTTTTTCCGGAGAGGATTCTGGCGTATGGTTTAAAATCTATGAAAATTTTGTTATAGCCGTTTCCTGGGAGGGGCGCTTCTGGCTTTTTGAAAAGCTTCCTCAGGGAGGCTATGAAAGAAAAATGACCGGGGATTTCAATCAATGTCCACAGGCTTTAGAAAGCATGAACGATAATCTTTCCATCGTAAGCATGGCCTTTGACGGGAAGCGTCTTGCCGTAGCGTCGGGGGGAAGAGAACAGACAGATGAGCGCATAGTGGATGGGGTGAATTTTTATCTGACGGTATATGATGCCCGGGGCCTTCTATATGCCGGCCGCTATGAAAACAGCCTGTCCCGGGGAGAGGACAGGCTCCAGGACCGGTGCATGATGGTGGAAAAGGAGCCCCTTTTGCTTTCCTTTTGATCGATCTGACCGGGGGAAGATTTCCTGTAAGCCCGGAGAATCAGATATAGCGGCGGCAGGGCAGAGCATCATGAGGCAAAATCATAGGGAAAATAAAGGCAAATCCGCTTTCTCCTGAAAAAACGCCTTTACCCAGGCTCCCAGAGCTTCCAAAAATGCCTCTGCCCGGCTGAATTTGTGCCAGTATAAAAGGAAGCCGTGCATCATACCCTCCATGGGAATCAGGGAAGCGGGGGTTCCCGCCTCTGACAGACAGCGGAAAAAGGCTTCTCCATCGTCCCGCAGAGGGTCGTACTGGGCGGTGACGCAGATGGCGGGGGGAAGCTCTGACAGGGAGGCGGCCTTGCCCGGGTTCAGATAAGGATCCGAAGGATCCGCATCCCGGGGGACATACTGCTTCATACAGAAATCCAGCATGGGGCGGGGCAGGACGTATTCTCCTGTTCCAAAGGCGGCGACAGAAGGGGACGCTTCATTTTCGATGCAGCCGAAAGAGCCGTAAAACAGCATTTGCAAGCGGATCGACGGACCTTTTTTGTTGCGGGAAAGAAGGCAAAGGGCGGCGCTGATGGTAGCGCCGGCGCTGTCTCCGGCCACGAAAATCTTTTGCGGATCGCCTCCAAGGCAGGCGCCCCGGTAAAAGGCCCAGTTCAAAACCGTCCAGGCGTCCTGGATGCAGGCCGGATAAGGATGCTCCGGCGCTAGGCGGTACTGGACCGAAACCACCGCGCAGTCGCAGACGGCGGAGAGCTTGCGGCACAGGGCGTCATGGCTGGCGATATTGTGCATGATGAAGCCGCCCCCGTGAAAATACAAAAGGATGGGATAGTCCTGCCGGTTTCCCGGCCGGTAAATTCTGACGCCAACAGGGGGACCGAAGGGCTCGCCGCCGCAGAAAAAAGGCCCGGCGGCTTCTTTTTCTTCGGGAGAAAGAGCCGCAAGCCGGTCTTCCCAGAAATAGATGGGGAAAATTTCTTCTTTGTCGTTGAAGGCCGCATCCGCCTCTTTTCTCATGGCATCTACGGAAAAGCCCTGGCTCTGGCCTGGATTTGCACGGGGCGGGACGTTTTCCTGCTGCCTTTTTTTGTTTTCGTAAAATGCGGCCACCTGTGGATCAAGGGGCATAGGGAGCACCTCGCTTTCTGAAGGATTCGAAAGAGCCGGCTTCAGGCCGGCTCCTGTGTTTTGTCGATAGATAGGCAGGATTTAAAAGCAGTTTTTGATCATTTCCGGATCGGGCTCTTTTTTGGAAAAATGACCCGCCACGAAATAGGCGATGCCTCCCGCCAGAAGTCCCAGCACGATTTCGTGGATATGGAAGGGAGCGATCTTGACCAGGTTGAAAAAGACGAACACGCTGACGCCTACGATAATGGACCAGATGCAGCAGGTGCTGTTGCCCTTTTTCCAGTAAAGCCCGCCTATGAGAGGCCAGAAGAAGGTAGCCTCCAGACCGCCCATGGCAAACAGGTTGATCCATACGATGATGTCAGGCGGGAACAGGGCAAACAGGAAGGTGATGCCTCCGATCAAAAGGGTGATCAGAAAGCTGTAAAAGGGAATACGCTTGTGAGCGGAAGAGCCTTCCCTTTCAGCGGCAGTGGATTGCGCCTTTCCTTCCTTTTTCTTTGCGGGCTCTTTTACCACATAGGTCAGATACAGATCCTTGATGATGGTGGCGGAGGCCAGGATCAAAAGGGAGGACACGGTGGACATGACGGCGGCAAGAGGCGCTGCCAGGAACAGCCCCGCAGCCCAGGAAGGCATATAGGTCAGCACTACATAGGGGATGACCTGGTCGGTGGTGGCGATGCCCTCTTCCGGCAAAAGCGGCAGGGTAAGGGCGCCGGCGAAATGCATACCGATCATCAGAATACCCACAACGATGGTGCCGTAAAGCATGGCTCTGTGCATGGACTGGGTGTCTTTAAAGCCCATGCCCCGGACGGCTGTCTGGGGCAGACCCAGCACCCCTACGCCCACAAGCACCCAGAAGGAGATCATGTAGCCGGGAGAAAGGGCGGTGTTGCCATCGCTGTAGGGCCCTTTTCCGATCAGATCCCAGCCGGGATTGGCAGCGTCAAGCTGGGCGGTGATGGCCTCAAGCCCTCCGCCGGCCCGAAGGACGAAAAACAGCAAAAGGAAGGTGCCGGCGGTCATGATGATGCCCTGGATGGTGTCGGTGATGACCACCGCTTTAAAGCCGCCGATGGAGGTGTAAAGGATGACGATCACGCCGAACAGAGCCAGCCCGGCCCAGTAGGGAAGGCCGGTGACGGACTCGATGAGAGTGGCGCCGCCGATAAACTGCGCCACCATCTGGGTGATGAAAAATACCACCAGGCAAAGGCCGCACAGGATGACGACCCCGGGGGAGTTATACCGGGCCTTGAAATAGTCGGTTACCGTAACGGCGTTGATTTTCCGGGAAATCAGGGCGAATTTTTTTCCTACCACCCCAAGAGTCAGAAAAGCCGTGCCGATCTGAATGGCGGCAACCCAGGACTGGGTCAGGCCCCAGTCGGCGGCAAGCCCCGGCCCTCCCAGGAAAGAGCTGGCGCTGGTATAGGTCGCTACAAGGGTCATGGCTAAAACAAGGCCTCCCATGGAGCGGCCTCCCATGAAATAGTTTTGCAGAAAGCCGCTGGAAGCGTGTTCTCTTGCGGAAACCCGGCTTGTCCACAGGCCCACCACTAAATTGACGACAAGATACAAAATCAGGATGGCTAAAATGACGATTTGATTAGTTCCCATTGGTTTCTTCTCCTTCCCGGTCTAAATCGAAGTTGACAAATACTTTGGTGAGTAAGAAAATGACGCCCACCACGCCTACTACGAAGACGCCCGGGGTGCTCAGGATCCACCACAGGGGCAGATTCATAAAGGAGATGTCGCAGCCGGAGAGGCCGTAACCGAAGCCTACATGCCAGACAAAGCAGATGATGAATAAAATCAGCGTGGCGATGGCTTCTTTCTTGATCTGTCGGTTTTTTTCTTCTTTGGTCATTGGTTTCATTTGCTACCTCCCGCATCCAATGGGGCACAAGGCCCAAAGAGCATAAAAAAACATCCGCCTGTCACAAAGAGTGGTGACAAAACCGGATGGATAGGATTCCGAGCCCTTTTGCCTGTAAGCCCTTTCGAAAAGCCGGGATGAAACCTCCCTGGCTTTTTCCGGCGCCTTTTGGTCCTGTTCGCATTTGATACAGGCTAAAAGCCGCTTACAGCAGGCTGAAAGAAAAATATGCGCTTTTGATTCGGTATAGTTTCCTTCGGAATACTGTCCATTGCCTTTACTATAGCATGGGAAAGGCCGGTTGTAAAGGGATTTTGCCTCGGCCGGAGGAAGGCCTGCCAGAGAAAGATGGCGGATTAAAAAAGGAAGGCAAAGGCGCCGGGAGGGCGGGGATGAAAATTTGCGTCTGGGAGGAAAGAATAAGTTGAATCGGTGTAAAATCCCGTGATATACTGAACAAAACAGTAAAAAATTTGGATCGTAGAGAAAGGAGACCACCATGAGCGAGCTTAGTTTCAGAGAACGAATCAGCAAATATCTCAATGTAGGCCATGAGATCCTTTATCTGACAAGATCGGAATGTGAAAGCCTGCATATTTCCAGGGAACTGATCCGGGAACAGATGGAGGTCGCTTTGTCCCAGTACAGCCTCAGACAGACCCAGATGCCGGCTAAATCCCATGTGTTTCCCGACGCCCAGTCTGTTTTTATCGGCATGCCGGCTTTGCTCCCTTCAGAGCAGTCTGTAGGCTTTAAATGGGTCAGCGCTTACAATAATAATCAGAAACAGTTCGGACTGCCCTCCCTGTCCGCCATGATCCTGGCCAGCGACTATGAATGCGGCTGGCCCATCGCTTTTATGGACGGGGTGCATATTATGGAAACCAGAACGCCTGCGGTGGCCATGGTGTGCGCGAAATATCTGGCCAATCTGAACGCAGAGACCTTCGGCATGATCGGCCTTGGCCGGGAAGGAAGAAACCACCTGCCGGTGATCTGCGACACCTTCAAAAACCTGAAGAAAATCTATGTCTACGACGTGTTCGAATCGGCTATGGATAAGGCCATTGCGGATTTCCAATCTCAGGTTCCCGTTCCCATGGAAAAGGCAAGCTCTCTTGAACAGATCGTCAAGGACAGCCAGGTTTTGGCATCGGCTACCTTTTTCAGCACCGATCCCAAGCCCACCATCAAAGACGAATGGGTGCCAAAGGGCCAGACCATTATCGTAACGGATCTGCATTCCCAGTTCCATCCCGATACCATCAACCGGGCGGATCTGTATGTGGTAGACAGTATGGAGCAGCAAAAGGGACTTGTGGAGGAAGGCTATTTTTACGGAACCATCCCTGAGCCAAACTGCGAGATCGGTCATATTATCGCCGGGCAGCATCAGGGAAGGACCTCTGAGGATCAGCTGATCGTGGCCAATCCCAGCGGTATGGCGGTGGATGATTTCGCCGTGACGGGACTGTTTATAAAGACCGCCCTTGAAAGAGGCGTGGGAACCATCCTGCCTCTTTAAAGAGGGGCCTTTGTCCGGGGCAAAGGATCGATCTCCGGGAAAGTCCAAAGGCCCTCCGGCTTTCGGAGCGGGGCGATCTGTATATAACAAAAAATAAGAAACTGTACCTTTTCACCCGTACAAAGAAGCGTATGATAAAATTAACATAGTGGGACTTGAATAAACAGCAAGGAAAGGAGAGGCCTTTCAGGCGCGGCGCCGAAGGCCGGAACGGAGCATGGAAAAAATAGGGGATCAGGTAACCGTCAGGATGGCGGGTACAACGCCAAAGGAAATCGATGCGATTTACCGGTATATTTATCTTCTGGGAGAATATCAGAAGATGTCCGCTCAAGCGGTCTGCATTTCCAAGGAAACCCTGAAGGAGCAGATGGAAAATAAAACCCTTGAAGTGGCGCTGGCCGAATACAAAGGGGAGCCTATCGGACTGGGGCTGTTTTATACCCTGGCTTCCGGCTTTTCCGGAAAGACCAGCATGTTTTTGAACATATTTTATGTAGAAGAAAAGGTTCGCTTCCTGGGCGCGGGCAGAAAGATCATTTCCTTCCTGTCCCAGATCTGCCTGGACCGGAATTATGAAAGAATGGAATGGCTGTGTCTGGACTGGAACGAGCCTTCTATCAAATTTTACAAAAGCGTGGATTCCAGGATCATCGATACCATTACCACCTACCGGCTGATGCCGGAGGATATGGAAAAGCTTGCCGCGGAAAAATAAAAACGGCGGCAGCCGAAGGATTTTTATGACAAAGACCCTTTGAAAGGCTTTGAAGACGGGCATCCAAAGGGCAGCAAGGAAAGGCCGGGCCCAAAAAGGCGCCGGCTTTTCTGGTGCAGACGTCAAGGAGGATCGAAGAAGAAAAAATCAAAAATCCATTGACCTGGTGGATTTTACATGCTATCATGATATTGCGTTACTACAGTAAAGCGCGAAAGCAGCAACCTATAACCAAAACAGGGAGCTGCTTTCCTGAAAATAGAAAAGAGGCAAAGGACGGAAAAGCATGAGACAATATGATAAAATGACGCCGGAAGGCACCAGGGATCTGCTGTTTGAGGAGTGTGACGTACGGGATTTTGTTTCCCGGCGGGTGGCGGAGGTTTTCAAAGGCCACGGCTATGGGAAGGTCAGTACGCCGGGGATCGAATTTTATGATGTGTTTTCTTCCAATTCAGGAAGCTATCCCCAGGAAAGCATGTATAAGCTTATGGATAATCACGGAAGGATACTGGTGCTCAGACCGGACTGCACGACGCCTATCGCAAGGCTGGTATCCACCAAGCTCAAGCAGCAAAGGCCTCCCTTCAGGCTGTATTACGACCAGAATGTTTACCGGGTCACAAGAAGCCTCAGCGGCGGCAGCAATGAAATCGAGCAGATCGGCGCGGAGCTTGTGGGATCCAGGAGCCGGATGGGGGATCTGGAGATCATTTCCATGGCTACGGAGGCGCTGGATGCGGTGGGAATCGCCCAGTACAGGCTGGAAATCGGGCATATCGGATTTTTAAACGCCCTGGTGGCAAGGCTGGATGTTCCGGCGCAGACCAGGGAGGAAATTCGAAGGCTCATCAATGAAAAAAACTATCCGGCTTTGGCTGTGCTTTTGGATGAGCTGCCGAAGGGGGAAGCGGTGGAGGCTTTGAAGCAGCTGCCCCGGCTTTTTGGCGGCGTCGAGGTTTTTGAAACCGCCAGAAGGCTGTTTCGGGACGAAAAGGCGATCTCCATACTGGACTATCTGAAGCAGGTATATTTGAATCTGTGTCAGATGGGGCTGGAAAGCAAGCTGATGGTGGATCTGGGCCTTGTAAATGAAAACATTTACTATACCGGCGTGATTTTCCGGGGCTATGTAGAGGGCTCGGGAGAGGCGGCCCTTTCCGGAGGGCGCTATGACAAGCTCTATGAGGATTATGGAGAAGAGCTTGACGCTACAGGCTTTGCGCTGGATGTGGATATTCTCGCCAAAACCCTCCTGGCGGCCAATCAGTATCCAAAGCCCAAAGCGGCGGAGGTTCTGGTAATGTATGAAGCCCCCTATGCGGTAGAGGCGGTCATTCATACCAGAAGCCTGATGAAGGTGGGGATAAAAAGCGAGCTGGGCTTTTTCACGGATGTGGAAAAGGCCAGGGCTTATGCCAGAGAAAAGGGTATCCCCCGCATCGACCTTGTTTCAGACCAGGTCAAGACCATCGGCTAAACCGGCGGAAAAAAGCTTTGGAAGGCTTTGCCGGGGGCCGGTGAAAATAAAGGCCCGGCAGCCGGGAGGAAAAGCCCGGCCGCGTAAAAAGGAAATGCTCCGATCAGGAAGAGAGAAAGGCAGAGAAACAGGTATGAAACCTTTAAGAATCGCATTGACAAAAGGAAGGCTGGAGGACAGTACGGTAGAGCTGTTTGAACGGATGGGCTTTGACTGCGAAGGCCTTCGCAACAAAGGAAGAAAGCTGGTTTTGACGATTCCAGACGCCAATATCCAGGTGGTGCTTGCCAAAGCCAACGACGTGATCACCTACGTGGAAAGAGGCGTATGCGATCTGGGGGTCGTGGGCAAGGACACGATCATGGAAATCGGCAGATCCTTTTATGAAATGCTGGATCTGGGATTTGGAAGATGCCGTTTTGCCCTGGCCAATAAAAAGGGCGAGGATTTTTATCAGGGCTATCATGCCAAGGTCATCGCTACGAAATATCCCAATGTAGCAAGAGCCTATTTCAAACAAAAGGGAATGGATATCGACGTTGTGAAAATCGAAGGCTCTGTGGAGCTGGCGCCTCTTTTGGGGCTGTCCGATGGGATCGTGGATCTGGTGGAGACGGGTACGACCCTGAAGGAAAACGGCCTTGAGGTAAAGGAGTATATCGCCGATATTTCCGCCAGGCTGATCGCCAATGTGGCCAGCATGAAGATGCGAAAAGGAGAAATCGACAAGCTCCTTTCTTCCATGGAAGAGGCTTTAAAGCAAAAAAGCGCCCGGGAAGAAAAACAGGCCGAAGCATCGAAAAAGGAAGAAGAGAGAAAACCGGGAACAGAGGTTGAAACAACCGGTCAGGAAGGGAGGAGCGCCATATCATGATTCAGATCGTTAAAGCATCCGGCGGAGAAGACCAGAAGCTTTTGGCTCTGCTTCGGGCAAGAAGCAGCCAGGTGGATAAAAAAGTCACCGCCCAGGTATACGAAATCATAGAACAGGTCAGAGAAAAAAAGGACGAGGCGCTGCTTGTGTATACAAAGAGATTCGACAAGGTAGAGCCGGAAAGCCTTGAGGTGCCCCGGGAGGAAATTCTCAAGGCCCGGGACCAGGCTGATCCGGAATTTGTAAAAGCGCTGGAGCGGGCCAGGGATAACATCGCCGCCTTTCACCAGAGGCAATGCAGGCAGGGCTACCGGATGGAGTCGGAAGACGGGGTGATCCTGGGACAGACGGTAAGAGGACTGGAGAGAGTAGGCCTTTATGTGCCCGGCGGGACCGCCGCTTATCCCTCTTCTGTGCTGATGAACTGCGTTCCCGCAAAGCTGGCCCAGGTGGGGGAAATCATCATGATCACGCCGCCGGGAAAGGATGGAAGGGCCAATCCGGATATTCTGACCGCCGCCTGTGTGGCGGGGGTGGATCGGGTGTTCCTTGTGGGAGGGGCTCACGGGATCGCCGCCTTAGCCCTTGGGACCCAGTCGGTGCCCCGGGTGGATAAAATCGTAGGACCGGGCAATGTGTATGTGGCCACCGCCAAGAAGCTGCTTTTCGGGCAGGTGGACATCGACATGATCGCCGGCCCCAGCGAAATCCTGATAGTGGCCGATGAAACGGCGGAGCCGGCTTATCTGGCGGCGGATCTGATGTCTCAGGCGGAGCATGATCCCCTGGCCTCGGCCATCCTGATCACCACCTCCGAAGAAATTGCGGCAAAAACCGGAGAGGAATTGGCAAAACAGGTTGAAAAATTATCCAGAAAGGATACAATACAAGAGTCCCTTGAGCATTTCGGCGCGATTTTTATTTGCGATCATATGGATCAGGCTGTGTCCCTTGCCAATGAAATCGCCCCGGAGCATCTGGAGCTGATGGTGAAGGAGCCTTTTTCCTATCTGTCCCGGATTCGAAACGCCGGTTCGGTTTTTCTTGGCAGATACGCCCCGGAGCCTTTGGGAGACTATTACGCAGGGCCTAATCATGTGCTGCCGACAAGTGGGACAGCCCGATTCTTTTCGCCTCTTTGCGTAGATGATTTTATAAAAAAACAAAGCTATATTTATTATACCAGGCAGGCGCTGGAAAAGGCCAGGGAGGATATTGTCAGGATCGCAGAAAAGGAAGGGCTGACGGCTCACGCCCAGGCGATCACCGTGCGGTTTGAAAGATAACCGGGCCCGCTCCCTGCGTCCGGGCGAAAAAGAAAGCCCCGGGGCGTTTTCCTGTGACAGGCGAAAGCATGACGCAAAATTCCATACAGAAATGAGGAGATTCCCATGTACAAATTAAATGAAAAGCTGGTTAATATGAAGCCCTATGATCCGATTACGGAAAACTACAAAATTCGGCTGGACGCCAACGAATCCTATAAAAACCTGCCGGATTTCATGATCAAAAGGATCCAGGAGCTGATCGGGAAAATGGAATTCAACCGGTATCCGGATCCCTACGCCACGGAGCTTTGCAAGGGCTTTGCCAGATATTACAACGTAGACCCCGCCCTGGTGACGGCGGGAAATGGTTCCGATGAGCTGATCAGTATCATCACCGGCTCCTTTCTCAGCAGCGGCGAAAAGATGATCGTGATTTCACCGGATTTTTCCATGTATCAGTTTTACGGCGCTCTCAGCGAAAACGATATTATTGAAATCAAAAAGGGAGACGATCTGAAGGTGGATGTGGATGAGGTGATCCGGACAGCCAAGGAAAACGACGTGCGTCTGATCTGCTTTTCCAATCCCTGTAATCCTACTTCTCTGGGAGTGCCCCGGGAAGAGGTGATCCGGCTGGTGGAAAGCGTGGATTCCCTGATCATTCTGGATGAGGCGTATATGGATTTCTGGAGAAAGGATCAGTCCCTTCTGGATGTGGTGGACAAATACGATAACCTGTTTATTCTGAGGACCTGCTCCAAAGCCCTTGGCTTGGCGGCGGTGCGGATCGGCTTTGCCGTAGGGAACAAGACTCTGACGGATGTGCTGCGGGCTGTGAAATCCCCCTATAACATGAATACGGTGGCGCAGATTATCGGAACGGCTTTGTTTGAATATCCTCAGCATCTGGATCAGTCTACCCAGGAAATCATCGATTCCAGGGTCAGCCTGGAGTCCATGCTTCGTCAGATGAACCAGGAGACCCATCTGTTTGAGCACATTTATGAAAGCAATAATAATTTTGTTATGATCAAAACAGACCTTGCCAACGACATTTTCGAGGCTTTGAAAAAGCGCTCCATCGCCATCCGCAATTTCGGAAGGTTCCTGCGCATCACCGCAGGCTATGAGGAAGAAAACCGGGCTGTGGTGGAGGCGCTGCGGGAAGTGGCCGGGGAACTGAAAAAATAAGAGAACACAAGGGAGGCAAGCCCTATGAGGGAAGCACAGATCAAAAGAAAGACAAAGGAAACCGAGGTTTATGTCAGCCTGTGCCTTGAGGGCAGCGGGAAAATCCAGATCGAGACAGGCGTGGGCTTTTTCGATCATATGCTGCATTCCTTTGCCCTTCACGGCGGCTTTGATTTAGAGGTTCGCGTAAAGGGCGATCTTCAGGTGGACTGCCATCACAGCATTGAGGATACGGGGATCGTCCTGGGTCAGGCCTTTCGCGCCGCTTTGGGAGACAAAAAAGACATCTGCCGGTTTGGAGAGGCGCTGATTCCCATGGATGAGGCTTTGGGGCTGTGCGCGCTGGATATAAGCGGCAGGCCGTATCTGGTCTTTGACTGCGATTTTGCCTGTCCCATGATCGGGGCCTTTGATACCCAGATGGCAGAGGAATTTTTCCGGGCTTTTGCCTTTAACGCTTTGATAACCCTTCATCTGAAGGCGGTATATGGAAAAAACGACCATCATAAATGCGAGGCCCTGTTTAAGGCCTGGGCCCATGCGCTCCGCAAGGCGGTAAGCCTGCGGGAGGAGGGGGGAATCCTGTCCGCCAAGGGTGTGTTGTAGCATAGAATTTGATGAGAGAAACACAAGGATAAGGAATAAGAGGAAAGCATATGATCGCGATTATCGATTATGGCGCGGGAAATCTGTTCAGCGTGAAAAACGCATTGGATTACCTGGGCGTGGCTTGCCGGATCACGGCGGAGCCGGAGGAGATCCGAAGAGCCGATGAAATCATTTTGCCGGGGGTAGGGGCTTTTCCAGATGCCATGAGGATGCTCCGGGAAAAGGGGCTGGAGGCGCTTTTGAAGCAGCAGGCCGGGGAAAAGCCTTTTTTGGGGATTTGCCTTGGCATGCAGATGCTGTTTGAGACAGGATATGAATTTGAAAAAACAGAAGGCCTGGGCCTGATCCCCGGAAGCGTAGTGCCTCTGAAAAAGCGGCCGGGCTTTAAGATACCCCATATGGGCTGGAACAGCCTTACGGTGAAAAATCCCTGTCCTATGCTGGAGGGGATCCCGGAGGGGGCTTACGTATATTTTGTCCATTCCTTCCGGGCGGATACAGCGCCGGAAAACATAGGCGCGCAGACCCTGTATACGGAGCCGGTGCCGGCTCTGGTTTACAGAGAAAATGTTTTTGGGGCCCAGTTTCATCCGGAAAAAAGCGGTGAGGTAGGCCTTGCCATGCTGAAGAACTTCGCCTTGCTGGCGTAAGGAGGAAAGGAAATGCTTGCGAAAAGAATCATTCCCTGCCTTGACGTCAGGGATGGGAGAGTTGTCAAGGGCGTGAATTTCGTGGGGATCAAGGATGTGGGAGATCCTGTGGAATGCGCCATTATGTATGACCGGCAGGGAGCCGATGAAATTACCTTTTTGGATATCACGGCCACCCATGAGGGAAGAGGTACCATGGCGGATGTGGTGCGGAAAACGGCCCGGAATGTGTTTGTGCCCCTGACGGTAGGCGGCGGGATCCGCAGCATTGAGGATTTCCGGGAGATCCTCAGAGCGGGGGCCGATAAGGTGTCGGTGAATTCCGCGGCAGTGAGAGATCCGGATTTGATCGCCCAGGCGGCCGACAAGTTCGGAAGCCAGTGCGTGGTGGTGGCGGTGGACGCCAAAAGAAACGAAAAGGGCGAATTTCATGTGGTGATAAACGGGGGCAGGATCGATACGGGAATCGACGCTCTTGAATGGGTCCAAAAGGTCCAGCATCTGGGAGCCGGAGAGATCCTTCTGACCTCCATGGACGCCGACGGGACAAAAAACGGCTTTGACCTGGAGCTGACGGAAAAGGTGGCCGGCCTTGTGGATATTCCGGTAATCGCCTCCGGCGGCTGCGGAAAGCTGGAGCATTTTTCCCGGCTGTTTGAGGAAACGGCGGCGGACGCCGCTTTGGCCGCTTCGTTATTTCACTACAGGGAACTGACGGTAGGCCAGGTCAAGGAATATTTAAAAAAGAAAAATATATGGGTCAGAGGATAAAGGAAAAGGCCGGGGGAAGGAAGGCAATGAAAAAAGAATCAGACTTGAAGGAATTTTTCGTGAAATCGGAGCTGATCCCCGCTGTGGTGCAGGAAGAAGCCACGGGAGAAGTTTTGATGCTTGCTTACATGAATGAGGAAAGCCTGAAAAAAACCCTTGAAACGGGATACACCTGGTTTTTCAGCCGTTCCAGGCAGATGCTGTGGAACAAGGGAGAAACCTCGGGACACGTGCAAAGGGTAAAACGGATCCTGCGGGACTGCGACGACGATACGCTGCTTTTGGTGGTGGAGCAGACAGGGCCTGCCTGTCATACAGGCCATCACAGTTGCTTTTACAGGGAGCTTTATCCTGACAGGGATAAAGAGCTCCGGGATTAAAAAGACGGAAGGCGGAAAAGAGGGAAAAAGATGAGCGACACCTTATATGGGCTGATGGAAGTGGTGCAGGGCCGCAGGCGCCACCGGGAGGAAGGCTCCTATACCTGTTATCTTTTTGAGCAGGGACTGGATAAAATCCTGAAAAAGTGCGGAGAAGAAAGCGCAGAAGTGATCATTGCCGCCAAAAATGGCAAAAAGGAAGAAACGGTAAGTGAAATCTGCGATCTTTTGTATCACTTGATGGTGCTGATGGCGGAGCAGGATATCCCCCTTGACCAGGTCATGGCGGAGCTGGAACGCCGCAGACAAAAAATCGGCAATCTGAAGCAGTTTCATCAGGTGGACAGGGAAAGCTGAAGGCTTGAAGGGAAAAGAGCCGGTAAAAAAGAAGGCCCGGAAACGATGGTTTCCGGGTCCGTTGTGTTTTTGCCCTGCATATTAGAAGGTAAGACGGGTGGTTCCCACATCGGAGGCGTAGAGGAAGTCGTAAACGGCAAGATCGTACTGGACGATGGCTGAGGAAAGCCCCAGCTGAGCCTGGTAGACGGCGATCTGGGCTTCCTCTACATCTGAAAAGGTGCTCAGTCCCGCGTCATAGGAAATCTGAGCCACCCGGAAGGCTTCTTCCGCCAGGGAAACCGTGGAACGGGCGTTGGAGATGCCCTCTTCCATGGATTGAAGGTTCAGGTACTTGGTTCGGATCTCCATTTCGATCTGGCTGGGCAGATTTTCAAGAGTCGTCTTTGCCGTTTCGGTGGCAAGGCTTTGCTCCCGGTAAGCCGAAGAGGCGGTAGAGGTGGTATAGCGCAGATTATCAAGAACAATCTGCTGCACCTGATAATTGAAGGAAGCCCCTACGATCTCGTTTCGCTTGTCAAGAGCGCCTTTGATGGCCTCTTCCAGAGTGATGGCGGGAGGGGTAAGCTGCTGGAAGGTATCTGTATATTCCACCGCCTGCATCAGAGGATAGCCAAGCAGCAGGTTGAAGTTCATCTTGGCAGTGGTCAGGGTCGACTGGGCGCTTTGCAGGCTGTTCTGCGCCTCCACCACCGCTGCCTCCGCCTGGGTCACGTCGATTTTAGCGGCTGTGCCCGCATCGTATTTTTGCTGGGCAAGCTCCAGCAGAGATTCCTTCTGATTCAGATTATCCTGGCTGATCTTCAGGTTTTCCTGAGCCTGAAGGACGCCGTAATAGGTTTCCACCGTATCCTTTTCGATGCCGTTGAGCTCCGCCTGATAGTTGTTTTCGATGTTATCCTGAACGAAATCCCGGCGCAGACGGGAAATCTTTAAATTGACAGAGGTGATCCCGGCGGACTGGAGAGCCGAGCTGACGCTCAGAGGCGCTCCCGCAGCGGCATCCAGCTGGTCGGACATGGAGCTGGTGGTCTGAGACAGCCCCTTTGCGGTATTTTCATCTCCCTGCTTGTTCAGCAGAGCTGTCTGGGCCCTGGTGCCGGTGGTCTGCATGGTGGTGATGGCCTCTTCCATGGAAAGGGGGATGGGATCCCCGGTGAAATCCATTCCCGAAACGATGGTATGATCCATTTCGGAAAGGGGCGGCAGCTCGTTTTTCCCCTGCTTGGCAAGCTCTTCCAGCACGGGATATACCATCAGCGCCACATCTCCCCGGATCGCCTTGTCTTTGCTTGTCAGGGCGTCTTCCCCTTGCTCTGTTTGCTGAGGATCCCCCTCGTTCTGAGAGGCTTCCCGGGCATCCGTTTCATTTTGGGGCTGCTGGGAAGCCTGCTTTTCATCGGCGTCCTGGGCTTCATCGATATCCTGAGATTTACCGGCATCCTGGGTGTTGTCGGAAGCCGGGGTGAAGCGGATGGATATTTCGTCAAAAAGACCCAGCTCCCTGCCTTTTTCCATATAATTGTCGGGCCAGCTGCCGGAAAGGGATTCTTCCCCGTAGCCCAGAGCCCCTACCAGCATGGTGGTAAATTCCCCGTAGGTAACCTCCTGGGTGGGCTTGAAGGTGCCGTCGGGATAGCCGTTTATAAAGCCCATGGCCAGGGCGTAGTTGACGGCCTCTGAAGCCCAGCGGCTTCCGTTCATATCCGTAAACCGGTTTTCCGGGGCGGAAAGAAGGATATCCTCTTCAGGAGACATGGCGTTCATGATGAGGATGGCGGCCTCCGCTCTTGTGATGGGATCCAGGGGACGGAAGGTGCCGTCCTCGTAGCCTGTGATCACTCCTTTGTCCACCAGCTGGCTGACAGCCTCCTCATAGGGAGTGCCTTCGATATCGGACAGGTCCTGGGACTGTCCAAATACAGGGGTAAAGCCTGTAAGCGCTACAGCGCCGGACAGAAGGACGCAAAGGAATTTTTTTCGCATATGCTGAAACCTCCGGTTCTAAAAATTCTGATTTCTTTATTATTCTAGCACAAAGCGGAAAAAGTACAAAAGAAAAGGGCGGGGAAAAATTTTGTGAAATTCTTAAGAATTTTTTGTGAAAGAATGAAAAGAAAAAAAATGCTGGAAAATAACGGAAAAACAGGACTTTTTTCCCGACCATATTGACGAATTTTGGAGAAAAACGTAAAATGAAAAAAATCAGAAAAAACAAGGTAAGACGAAAGAAAAGCATGAGGCTTGCGAAATACAGGACGAAAGCCGGCGGATGAACCGGGGAGCCAAAAAGCTCCGCCCCGCGGCCGGAGGAAGAGAGCCGAAACGAAAGAAAGACAGGAGGCCTGCCAATGGGAAAAAAACGCCAAGCATATCAGCGAAGCCTGCGGGAGATCCCGTCGCTGAAGGAATTGATGATGACCAGCGAGGCGCTTTACGGGGACAAAGAAGCGTTTCAGATCAAATCGGAAAAGGGAGGGCCTTACAGAAAAATCACCTACCGGCAGTGGCGGAGGGATGTGGAGGCGCTGGGGACCCAGCTGATGGAAGCGCTCCCGGAAGGCGCGAAGATCGCTATTATAGGCGATAATTGCTATCAGTGGGTTTGCGCCTATTTTGCCATTGTCAACGCTAATTTTGTGGCGGTGCCCCTGGACAAGGAACTGACGGAGGAAGAAATCCGGCATCTTTTGGAGACGGCGGACTGCAGGGGCGCTTTTTATACATCTAAATATAAAGGGTATTTTACGGATCCTCATCTGGCCCTGAAAGTGCGG
>CALWZU010000086.1 GCA_944386095.1 uncultured Clostridia bacterium
CTTGATAAGTCAGAAAACAACCGTCACATCCCGGGGAATTAGCTCAGCTGGGAGAGCGCGTGGTTCGCAATCACGAGGCCAGGGGTTCGATCCCCCTATTCTCCACCAAAGCAAGATAATCCGAACCTTTGTCCGATTGGACAGGGGTTCGGATTTCTTATTACGACCAAATGCTCCTTTTCTAAAGGCAAAAGGGCTTATATGCTTACGGTCTTGTAAAGGAACAGGGCAGACCCGTCACACATTTTCCGCACACCTCGCTGCCTCCAAACTCCGGATCGTTTTCTTCTTCTGTTTCATAGGAACTGCCAAACTGATCATAAACAGCCGCATTTTTTCGCAAAACAGCGTAGCACCGGGTTCTGTCATAGCCCTTTCGGGTCAGCGCTCCCGAAAGACAATGAGAAACGCACACACCGCAGGAGCCGTTCTTTTGATAAAGGCACCACGGTTCCTTTATCATGGGATCTCCCTGTACCGGCAGATCCGTTACCAGGCTTCCGTACCGGCCGCAGCAGCCCGACCGGCTGATGAGCATATGGTTCAGCCCGAAGGTGCCAAGGCCCGCCGCATAGGCAAAATGGCGGTGGGACCAGTTGCTGATCAGTTTTTCCCGATCAAAAAAAGCGGTTTGAGGCGAAACAGCGCCTTGAAATCCCCTCTCCTTCAGACGTTTTATCAGCACCTGGTTCAGCTGCCCCATCATGGCGTTGGTGCGCTCATAAGCCAAAGCCCATCCGGCGGAGGCAAGGGCGAAGGCCGGCTTTCCAGCCTCTTCACAGATCAGCTGCTGATTGCTTTGAGCCACCCAGGGTAAAAAAGGCACATAATAGGCGATCACGGTTTCTGCCTGGGGCATCACTTCTTTTGGCAGCTGATGATCGGGCCCGATTATCTGCTTCAGGCTTTGAATATAGGGATGATCCTCTTTGGCAAAGCCTACCAGAGGCTTTCCCCAGATATTTTCTCCTTCTCTGCCGGCCTCGGCCACAAAATCCTCGATCCACCCTTTCACCATTTCCTTCAAAGACTCCGGCGACCTGTCCATAACCTTCTCCCCTTTCCCCGTATGTTCTTCCCTGCTTTTCCCTAGGAAGTATTCCGGCGTTTTCTCCGCTTTTTTCATTATACTACCCAAGAAAGAGCCTGTCACCCGGCAGCGCCTTTCCATTTCTCCTCTCCGGCGTCTTTTCCCTGCCCTTACCTTTTTTGTTTTTCTTATTCTAACCGGAAAAGTAATTGACATAAGTCAGAAACGAGAGTAATATAATTGACATAAGTCAGAAACAGAAGGGAAAGGAGGGAAAAAATGCCCCGGCCAAAAAAATGCAGAAAAATCTGCGGACTGCCTCAAATCAATACCTATGGCCCTTTAAACGAAAAAGGGGATAACGCCGGGCAGCCTCCGAAAATCCAAATGACCCTGGACGAATACGAAACCATCCGGCTTATCGATCTTATGGGCATGACCCAGGAGGACTGCGCAAACCAGATGGAGGTGGCCCGGACCACCGTACAGGCGATCTACAACAGCGCCAGAAGCAAGCTCGCCCGCTCTTTGGTTTACGGCCTTTCTCTGGAAATATCCGGAGGGGATTACATCCTGTGCCGGGGCGAATCTCCCTGCCCTTCTCCAAACTGCCCTGTCAGGCAGCGGCAAAGGGAAAGCTGCCCGGGGAAAAAACAAGCGGCAGCTTTCCCGTCCTGCTGCATAAGCAAAAGGGGCAGCCAGTCAGACAGCAAAGGAGGAATTGACAAATGAATATCGCGGTTACCTATGATAATGGCCAGATCTTTCAGCATTTCGGCCATTGCGCTACTTTTAAGCTTTATCAGGCCCAGGAGGGCCGGATCCTTCGGGAGGAAATCATAGACGCTTCCGGCAGCGGTCACGAAGCCCTGGCCGGCCTGTTAAATGACTTCGATGTGGATGTACTGATCTGCGGCGGAATCGGAGGCGGCGCCAAAATGGCTCTTGCCCAGGCCGGCATACGGCTCTATCCCGGCGTTTCCGGAAACGCCGACGCCAGCGTAAAGGCCTTTCTGGAAGGCCGGCTGGATTATGATCCCAACGCCCAGTGCAGCCATCACGGAAACGGTCATCATCACGGTCAGGGCCATCAGGGCGGCTGCCATGGTGCAGGCGGCCATCAGGGCGGCTGCCGCCACGAAGCAGGCGGCCATCAGGGCGGCTGTCAGCATAGCTGATAAACCTCTCCGGGCAAAATTTTTAAATCCCTCTCCGCTCTAAAGAAGCGCATATCAAACAGGTCATTAATGACACAGGGCAGGGCCAATTTCAGGCACTGCCCTTTCCCTATTATAACGCCGGAACCTCATTTTCTGCAATAAACCCTAGCCCCAGTAAGGAGCGTTCCGCTGCACCAGATAATCCACCGCCCCCTGCAAAAACCCCTGAAGCCGGGAAATCATCCTGCCCGCCTGTTCCTTCGATAAGGGCTGCTGTCCTTCTTTTTCTCTGTCCTTCCACTGAAGCATCTGATCCAAAAGAGACGCCCACTCCGAGGGCATGGCCTCCGATTTCAGATACATCTGCCGGAAAGCCTCTACCGCCTTTAAATCCTCCTGTTCTGTTATGTCATCCAGAGCAAGGACGCTTCTCATGGCAAGAACCATACTGTCCCAGCCCCGATCCGCCGCCTGGGTATATGCGCCGTCCTTTAAATGCCTTCTGGCCTCTGAAAGGACCTTTGACGCCTGCTGCATCAATGAATTGGAAAGAGCGTCTCTTTGCATTTCCTCCATGATCTCACCTTCCTTTTCGCCGCCTGGGGCGCTGCTTTTAATTACATTATACCCCTTCCCGTTTTCCTGCACAACCGCCCCTTATAAAGTGAAAGACGCCCTTTGTTTTCAGGTTGCGGGCTGAAAAACAAAAGGCGCCTTCGAGGGTTTTACATTTTTACATCAGTTGAAAGGAGTGATCGTGTAAAAGATGTACGGATTGGATGTTTTCCAAGGGCCGGCCGCACACATGCCGGCCTTTGGAATGGTAAATGAATTTGGCACGCACTTTGGCAATTGCACGGGCAGGCCATAGGGGAAGGCCCTGCCGGCTGCGCCGCGGAGAGCATATGCTTTGGAATTTCCGGGCGATGCTGCGACAAAACGCCCTGCTTTCCGGAAAGGGAGATGGGTCCTTCGTCCCTTTCTTGGTTAGCATATGCTAACCTTTGTTTTAAAGGAGAGGGTTAGTTATTGCTAACCCTTGTCAGTATATTAACACTTCCCTTTTTCTTTGTCAACCATTTTTTTCATTTTTTATTTTTGTTTTTCCCTCTTTAAGCTTTCAGAGCTTTCCCGCCTCGATCAAACGCCCTTCTCAAAAATCGAAGGTCAGCATTCCTTCATTTCCAAACACATCCATCACCTTGACCGCCACCGTTTTTCCGGGATTCTGAGGGATCACGGCCTCTTTTGCCACAGCCTTTTTATCCGCGCAAAAGCTCGCCTTCGGTTTTAAAACCCGGCCGTCGTAGTCGGTATCCACACACCAGTATTCAATCAACTGGGTAAAATCCTTTTTCAAAAGGGAAAGCAAAAGCCCTTGGCTTTCCTCATCAAGGCCCAGCTCCTCTGCTCTGGGATAAGATATCCCCTTCAGACGTATTTTTAAGCTGGGCAGAAGATGATCCTTTTTCAGGCTGCACTGGGCCTCCAGCATAAGCGTTTCCCGCTCTTCCCTTCGTTTTTCGTAAAGCAGGACATGGGGAATGTTTTCCTTGACCAGCCTTTTATGGCTTTTCACGATGGCCGCCTGCCCGTTGTCGCACATCAAAAACCGTCTTCCCATTTTCCAGGCCACCGCGCCCAGGGTTCCCGAGCCGCAAAAAAAATCTCCGCATAGATCCCCTTCCTTCGTGGCCGACTGCAGAAGCCTCTGCACCAGAGCCTCCGGCTTTTGCGTCGCATAGCCGGTTCTTTCTCCGGCGGTTCTTCCCACCATGTCGATCTGCCATACGTCCTTCATGCTCACAAGGGTATACCAGCCCTGCTCATCCTTGTATTCCTTTACGCCCTTAAAGCGGTAAGGCTTCAGCTGCCGGTTATAGGATTTTTCCTTTTGCGCCTGAAAAAAATAATGTCTGGACTTTGCGTAAAACAGGATCGTGTCGTGCTTTCTTCCGAAATGCCTGCTGCTGGCGCCGCCGGACTTGTACTGCCATATGATTTCATTGACAAACATATCCTCTCCGAAGATCTCATCCATGATGACTTTCATATAATGAGCGCTGTGCCAGTCCAGATGGACGAAAATGGATCCGGTTTCCGAAAGCAGCGCTTTCATGAAAAAAAGCCTGACGCTCATCATTTCCAGATATTCCCCAAAGCCTCTGTCCCACCGGTCCGAAAAAGCCCGGTGCCGGGACAGAGAAAGCTTTTTTTTCGATTTTTCAACCCGGATGTCGATCGTATAATCGGCCTTGCTGAAAAAAGGGGGGTCGATATAGATAAAATCCAGCTTGCCTTCCATTCCTTTTCGCAGCAGTTCCCGCATATACAGCAGATTGTCCCCTTTGACCAGTCGATTTTCCGGGCTGTGAAAGATCTCCTCCGTTAAAAAAGCTGTCTGATGGGGCGCCTCCCGAAGCCTTTCGTATGTCGCTCTGGCCTGGCTGAGAATATCCGGCAGTTTTTCGATCATACCCATTTTAATTCCTCCTTTTTCCCGGCCTTTTTTCTGAGCGGCTCTTCATTTGCGTGTTTTCCGGTTTTTT
>CALWZU010000087.1 GCA_944386095.1 uncultured Clostridia bacterium
CTATCGTCTTTTTCCTAAAGCCCGTATTTGCCCCGGTGGTCGCCCTTGTTTTTTTAAGAGAAGCGATTACCTGGAATATCATTTTAGGCATCGTCTTTCTCCTTGCCGGTTCCATTTTGAATATGACAAAGCCAAGGCACAAGCTGCCCGACCCTTCATGATTTTTTGACCGGCCCTTTGGAAAAGCGTCCCTTCCGCCCCTTTCAGGGGCATTTTTTTTCTTTGTTCAGACAGTTGTAACACTTTGGTCATGGAAACTTTCCCGGATTTTTGTTATAAATAAAGTAAAATAAAGACAGCAAAGAAACCACTAAGGAAAGGGATCATATGAACGAAGTCAAAAAACCGAAAAAATCGCTCTTTTATTATTACGGTGTTGTCGTGCTGGGGATTTTACTGTTCAATATACTGGCCATGCCCTATCTGGCCCAGCAGGAAATCAAGGACGTAGACTACGGTACCTTCATGACCATGACCTATGCCAAGGAAATCGGCCAGGTGGAAATCCAGGAAAACCAGATCCTCTTTACGGATAAAGACAATACCACCATCTACCGCACCGGCCTTATGGACGATCCCAACAGAACCCAGCGGCTCTTTGATTCCGGGGCGAAATTTGAAAGCGAAATCGTCCAGCAGATGTCGCCTCTGCTCAGCATCCTTCTGAGCTGGATCCTTCCTCTTTTGATCTTTATCGGGCTGGGCCAGTATATGTCCAAAAAATTCATGGACAAGGCGGGAGGAGAAAATTCCCTTATGTTTGGAATGGGCCGTTCCAACGCCAAAATTTACGTTAAATCCTCAGAAGGCATCAAATTCAGCGATGTGGCGGGAGAGGACGAGGCCAAGGAAAGCCTGGGAGAAATCGTCGGCTATCTTCATGATCCCGGAAAATACAGGGAAATCGGCGCTTCCATGCCAAAGGGGATCCTTCTTGTAGGGCCTCCGGGCACCGGAAAAACCATGCTGGCCAAAGCCGTTGCCGGAGAAGCGGACGTCCCCTTCTTTTCCATGTCCGGCTCGGAATTTGTGGAAATGTTTGTGGGAATGGGCGCCTCAAAGGTGCGGGATCTGTTTAAGCAGGCCAAGGAAAAAGCCCCCTGCATCGTTTTCATCGATGAAATCGACGCCATCGGCCAAAAGAGAGACGGCAGAGTCATGGGAAACGACGAGCGGGAACAGACCCTTAATCAGCTTTTAACAGAAATGGACGGCTTTGAGGACAATACCGGCGTCATCATCCTGGCTGCCACCAACCGGCCGGAGGCTTTGGATCCCGCCCTGACAAGACCCGGACGTTTTGACAGACGGATTCCTGTGGAACTGCCGGATTTAAAGGGCCGTGTGGATATCCTGAAGGTCCATGCGAAAAAAATCAAAACCCAGGAGAACATCGATTATGACAAAATCGCCAGAATGGCTTCCGGCGCTTCCGGCGCGGAGCTTGCCAATATCATAAATGAAGCGGCTCTTCGGGCTGTTCGCTCGGGACGCCACTGTGCGACCCAGGAGGACATGGAAGAAAGCATAGAAGTGGTGATCGCCGGCTATCAAAAGAAAAACGCCATACTCACCGATAAGGAAAAATGGACGGTAGCCTATCACGAAATCGGTCACGCCCTTGTGGCCGCCATGCAAAACCATTCCGCCCCGGTTCAGAAAATCACCATCATCCCCCGGACATCCGGCGCCCTTGGCTACACCATGCAGGTAGAGGAAGGCAATCATTATCTGATGACAAAGGAGGAAATAGAAAACAAAATCGCCACCCTCACAGGAGGCCGGGCTGCTGAGGAGGTTGTATTCTCCACCATTTCCACCGGCGCCTCAAACGACATTCAAAAGGCCACCAAACTGGCCCGGGCGATGATCACCCAATACGGCATGAGCGAGGAATTCGATATGGTCGCCCTGGAAACCCAGGTCAATCCCTATCTGGGAGACGACGCTTCTCTTTCCTGCTCTGTAAAGACCCAAAGCGAAATCGACCGCCAGGTAGTCGCCCTTGTAAAAAAACAGCATGAAAAAGCCAGAAGCATTCTGACGCAAAACAGACAAACCCTGGATCGCCTGGCAAGGCACCTTTACGAAAAGGAAACCATTTCCGGGGAGGAATTTATGTCGATTTTGAAAAAATCCGAGCAGCCGGCGTAAAAAGATACTTCAAGGAGAATTTTCTCCTTCCCTTTTGCGCAATATGAATCCAAAACCGATTGTTTAAAAAATAAAGGAGGTCATTATGAAAAGATTTACACTCCCAAGAGACATGTATTACGGAAAAGGCGCCCTTTCCTACCTGAAAAGCCTGGATGGAAAACGAGCCGTCCTGGTTCTTGGGGGCGGGTCCATGAAACGCTTCGGGTTCGTGGATAAGGCCCTTGGCTATCTGAAAGAAGCGGGCATCGAAACAAAGCTGATCGAAAACGTAGAGCCGGATCCTTCTGTGGAAACCGTTATGAAGGGAGCTGCTCTTATGAGAGAATTCCAGCCGGACTGGATCATCGCCATGGGCGGCGGCTCTCCCATCGATGCAGCAAAGGCCATGTGGGTATTTTACGAATATCCGGATACCAGCTTTGAGGAAATCATCAAGCCCTTCTCCTTCCCCACCCTGCGCCAGAAGGCGAAATTCGCAGCCATCGCCTCTACCTCCGGAACCGCCACGGAGGTTACCGCTTTTTCGGTCATCACCGACTATGCCAAAGGGATCAAGTATCCTCTGGCGGATTATAACATTACGCCGGATGTGGCCATTGTGGATCCCGATCTGGCTCAGACCATGCCCCCGTCCCTGACAGCCCACACAGGCATGGACGCCCTGACCCACGCCATAGAGGCCTATGGTTCCACCATGCATTCTCCCTTCCCCGATCCTCTCGCCCTGACCGCCATCCAGACGGTCTTCGCTTATCTCCCCGCTTCC
>CALWZU010000088.1 GCA_944386095.1 uncultured Clostridia bacterium
TTTTCACTGATTTCGTTATAGGAGAGCTTCCCTGCGCTGCTGTTTTCGAAGATCTGGCTCACCGCTCGAATCTGCGACAGGATGATCTCCAACACTTCTTCTGTCTTCATCTCTCTCTTCCTTCCTGGTGATTTCCTTTGTCTGCCCCGGGTATATGTTTTTTCTCATTTTTTTTGAGAAAAATCCTTTAATGGGCACTTTTTTTCTTTTATCATATCAAATCACCGGAAAATAATCAATCTTTCTCTATTAATCCCATCAAAGTCCCTGCGTCTATCCGACCCACAAGAAAGACGGCAGGGCTTCAGCCCTGCCGCCGTTGTATATGATTTCATTTTCCACAAACGAGCTTTCCCAAAAGGCCTTACATCATGCCGCCCATGTTATCGGGCATTCCGTGGAGCTTAGCCATGGGATCTTCTGTATCCGTAATAGCAGCTTCCGTTGTCAGCAGCAGAGCGGAAGCGGAAACTGCGTTCTGCAAAGCAGATCTTGTTACCATGGTGGGGTCGATAATGCCGGCCTCTTCCATGTTTACATACTGCTCTGTAGCGGCGTTAAAGCCGATTCCCAGCTTGCTCTTCTTGACCTTTTCAACGATAACGGAGCCTTCATAGCCTGCGTTGATGGCGATCTGTCTGAGGGGTTCTTCCAAAGCTCTGAGAATAATGGCGGCGCCGGTTTTTTCATCTCCGCTGAGGGTTTTCACATACTTCTCAACCGGACCGGTAATGTTGACAAGGGCAACGCCTCCGCCGGATACATAGCCTTCTTCTACCGCTGCGCTGGTAGCGTTCAGAGCGTCTTCAATTCTGTATTTTCTTTCCTGCAGCTCAGCCTCTGTCGCTGCGCCTACCTTGATGACGGCAACGCCGCCGGCCAGCTTCGCCAGTCTTTCCTGGAGCTTTTCTTTATCGAAATCGGAAGAAGCAAGATCGATCAGACCTTTGATCTGCGCTACTCTGTCAGCGATTTCTTCTTTATCGCCCGCGCCGTTTACGATCACGGTGCGATCCTTGTTGACTTTTACGGAAGCGGCTCTGCCCAGCATGGACAGCTTGGTTTCCTTCAGCTCCAGTCCCAGATCCGTCGCGATAAATTCGCCGCCGGTGAGGATCGCAATATCTCTGAGCATTTCTTTTCTTCTGTCGCCAAAGCCGGGAGCCTTAACCGCCACGCATTCAAATGTGCCTCTGAGCTTATTGACAACCAGCGTCGCCAGAGCTTCGCCTTCTACCTCTTCCGCGATCACAAGGAGCTTTCCGCCCGCCTGGACCACCTGTTCCAGAATCGGGATCAGCTCCTGGATCTGCGTGATTTTTTTATCGGTAATCAAAATATAGGGGTTTTCCAGAACCGCTTCCATTTTGTCGCTGTCGGTTACCATGTAGGAAGACAGATAGCCTCTGTCAAACTGCATACCTTCCACTACTTCCAGATGCGTACCCATGGACTTGGATTCTTCCACGGTGATAACGCCTTCTGTGCCTACCTTATCCATAGCGTCGGCAATCAGATCGCCGATTTCTGCATCGCTGGCGGAAATCGCCGCAACCTGCGCAATGTGGGCTTTACCGTCAACGGATTTGGAGATTTTTTTCAGCTCTTCAACCGCAACGTCTACAGCGCCCATCATGCCCTTTTTCAGAACCATGGGGTTTGCGCCTGCGGCAACGTTTTTCATACCCTCTCTGACCATGACCTGGGATAAAAGAGTAGCGGTGGTGGTGCCGTCACCGGCCACATCATTGGTCTTTGTGGCGACTTCTTTTACCATCTGAGCGCCCATGTTTTCATATCTGTCTTCCAGCTCGATTTCTCTGGCGATGGTAACGCCGTCATTGGTGATAACCGGAAGTCCGAATCTTTTATCTAAAATAACGTTTCTTCCCTTTGGTCCCAGGGTGATTTTTACGGCATCAGCCAGCTTGTTAACGCCGGCTTCCATTTTTCTTCTCGCGTCTTCGGCAAATTTAATTTCTTTGGGCATATGTCATTCCTCCATTTTGAATCTGATTTCATTTTTGGGGCAGGCCTTACCTCCCCGGACCGGCTGCACTCCGCAGCCAAAGCCTGTTACCGGCTTACTCCACGATGGCGAAGATATCCTTCTGAGAAAGCACCTGATAATGCTCGCCCTCGAACTTTACGTCTACGCCCATGTACTTGGGAAACAATACCTTATCTCCTACCTTGACCTGCATGGGAACGTGTTTTCCTTCATGGACCTCTCCGGGACCTACCGCCAGGACTTCCGCCATCTGAGGCTCTTCCTTGGCATTGCTGGGCAGTACGATGCCGCCCTTTGTGGTCTCTTCCGCTTCCAGCATTTTGATTACAACTCTGTCGCCTAATGGTTTCAGTTTCATAGAAACCCCTCCTTACTATTTTAATTGCGTTTCCTTGCATTTATTAGCACTCACCTTTTGTGAGTGCTAATGCTATTATACCCATTATGGCCGGTTTTTCAAGATCAAAAAAAAGCAAAATTTCCCTTTAATAAGGGAAATTTTCCGTTAATCACCTGTTTTTCTCTTTATTTCTTTTATTTTCATTTTTTGATTCTTTTTTGTTTTTTCTTCTGCCGGGATCCTAAAATACGCCCAAAATCCAGTAATATACACAGGGCAAAAAGATGGCCGGTATCATATTAGCCACCCGGATACTGCGAATCTCCAGAAAATTCAGGCCGATGGCGGCGATCAAAAGACTTCCCACCGCCGACATCTCCCGGATCATATCCTCTGTCAGAAAATCCCTGAAGGACGCCGCGCCCAGGGTCAGAACACCTTCATACACCATCACCGGCAGCGCGCTGAAGGCTACGCCCACCCCCATGGTTCCCGCGAACACGATGGCGATGACCCCGTCCAGGATCGATTTGGCAAACAGCATTTCATGATCCTGCATCAGTCCGCTGTTCAGCGCTCCGATGATCGCCATGGAGCCGGTGCAGAAAACCACGGAACTTGATACAAAGCCCTTTGAAAAGCTTCCCTCTCCAAAGCCCAGCCGCTTTTCCGCCAAATACCCCAGGCGGTTCATCCCTCCTTCGATATTCAAAAGCTCCCCCAGCAGGCTTCCCAGCACCAGACAAACGATCAGCAGGATCACATTTTCATTTTGCAGGGCGCCGGAAATCCCGATAAAGGTGATGGCAAGGCCCAGAGCCTTTGTCAGGATCTCATTGAACCTTTCCGGCATCCCCTTTATAAAAAATGCGCCCAGCACACCGCAGACAATAATAGCCGCTCCATTTACCAAAACCCCTGTCAGCATGTTTTTCCTTTCCTCTTTCCTGTTCCTCTCATGGCTTTTAACCCTTTTTCCTCTTTATTTCTGCTGATTTTCCCGGTTTATGATAACCCTGCCCTTTTCCGGCAAAAGCCCGGCGCAAACCGCCTTTTTTACAACAGCCCCTTCACCGTTACATTGACGCCCAAAACGTTAAAGGCCGTCATGGAGGATACGCTTTTATCCACCCTTTGCTGAAAATCCTCCGCGATTTCCCGGACAGCACACCCATACACCAGCAAAAGCTCTACGTGTATCAGCAGCCCCCCTTCGCTGTTATCGATGCTCATCCGGGCTGTTTTTACCACCTGGGGACTCAAGACCGCTTCCCATCGGATAATATCAAAAATCGCCTTTTCTGAAATCGTATAGCCGCCCAGATAGCTGTAGGTGGGCCTTACCTCCGTGCGTTCCTCTACCATGGGACGCCTCTGACCGCTTTTCCGGAAAATTTTCAGGGGATCCATAAAATAGCCGGAAAATTCCCGCTTCAGCTGAAAGGTAGGCACCGGGATGGCATGCTTTCCCTTTTCCCTTCGCTGCCGCAGGGCCGCCTGCATGTCCTTTTCCTCGGACACCTCTTCAATGCGTATGATCTGGCTGATTTCAGGAAGCGCCAGTCTGGAGGCGATCCTTTCCACCATGCCCTCCGAGGTGCCGAGAATCAAAATAGAAGAGGGCTCTCTCCGCCTGATCTCTTCCATCACCTGCCGCCTGTGCTCCTCTTCGGTGAACAGCGCCGTTTTTATAGCCCCCACCTTGGTTCCGGCCCGTTTCGCCGATTTCCCCGCATATACCTTATTTTTCCCGATCAAAAGGCCGTCGTCGATAATCAGCTGGATCCCCCTGTCTCTGCAAACAGACAGGGCCTGATAGCTTTTTCCCGTTCCGCTTTTTCCCACCAAAGCGTATATTTTCATTTCCAAACTCCTCATATCTCTCAATATTTTGACAAGAATTTATATGAAAATTTCGCATAAAATCTATTGTTCTGCCCATATGATTCTGTTATAATAAGCACGAATTGAAAAAGGAGGTGCTTACTTTGGCATACACAATCAAAGACGATTGCATCGGTTGCGGCGCTTGCGAGTCTGAATGTCCGGTAGGCTGCATCAGCAATGCGGGCGGCCAGTTCCAGATCGACGCCGGTTCCTGCATCGATTGCGGCGCTTGCACTGGTGCCTGCCCTGTAGGAGCAATCGTAGAAGCATAAACGCGGGTAATAAAATAACCGTTTCCCAAAGGAAACGGTTATTTTAATGTTCTTTTACTGGTTCTGATTCACATAATAAGCCAGGGTATAAAGGCTGTCGCTTAAATGAACGTTCTCCAGGGCCACATGCTCCGGAACATTCAGATCGATGGAAGCAAAATTCCAGATTCCTTTTACATTTCCTTTTGAAAGGGTGTCGGCTACCTCCTGGGCGCTGTCCCTGTTTGTGGTGATAATACCGATATCGATTTTGTTGCGCTTCAGATAAGCGCTCAGATCCCGGTAATCCTGCACCTTGATGTCATTGACCCTCCGTCCCACTACCTGCGGGCTCACATCGAAGATCCCTTCGATTTTAAAGCCGATCTGATTAAAATATGTATAATTGGCGATAGCCTGTCCCAGATTCCCAAGACCAATCAGGATCACACGGTACTCCTTGTCCAGCCCCAGAATCTTGCCTACCTGTTCATATAAATCCTCTACATTGTATCCGTACCCCTGCTGGCCGAAGCCGCCGAAGTTGTTAAGATCCTGTCTGATCTGCGACGCCGTAAAGCCGGTGATCTGGCTAAGCTCCTTGGATGAGATCCTCGTTACGCCCCTGTCACGCAGCTCCGTCAGGCGTCTTCTGTATCGGGGAAGCCGTCTGATTACCGAGGGGGATACTCTCTCCCTTGTTTTTTTGATCATCTATCAGTTTCTCCTTCTCCTTTGACCTGTGGAAAAAATTATAACATAATTGTAGAGAAAATCAAACAGTTGTATGGTATAATTCCTGTTGATACTTTTGAAGGATATAAAACGGAAGGAGGACAAAATTGACGGTATTATCGGTAAAACATGTTTCCAAAGCTTACGGCATCGATACCATTTTGTCTGATATATCTTTTCTGATCAATGAAAAAGACAAGGTCGGCCTCATCGGCTTAAACGGCGCCGGCAAGACCACCCTTTTAAATATTCTCACCGGCAGTCTTTCTCCCGACGAAGGGGAAATCTATATGCCGCCCGGAACCACGGTGCAATATCTCAGGCAAAACGGCAATTTCCGCTCTGAAAATACCATATATGAGGAATTCTTGGAGATTTTCCGGCCGGTTATTCTCATGGAGGAAAAGCTCCGTCTTCTTTCCGGTCAAATCTCCCAAGAAGCGGCCAAGGGAAAAGATACCGCCTCTCTTCTGGAGGAATACGGGCGGCTTTCAGAGGAATTTTCCGCCGCCAACGGCTACGGCTATAAAAGCGAGATCCGGGGCATCCTCACCAGCCTTGGTTTTTCTCAGCAGGATTACGATAAAAAAATCGACACCTTAAGCGGCGGTGAAAAAACCCGGCTTTCCCTTGGGGTCATGCTTTTAAAAAAGCCTGATCTTTTACTGCTGGACGAGCCCACCAATCATCTGGACATCGATACCCTGCGCTGGCTGGAGCAGTATCTGAAAACCTATCCCAAAACCATCCTGGTTATTTCCCATGACCGGTATTTTCTGGATCAGATCGTAACCCGCATTTTCGAGATCGAAAATAAATCTCTTTCCATTTATGAAACCGACTATACCGGCTACATGCGCCAGAAAAAAGAACGGATCGCCGCCGCCATGCGCCAGTATGAAAAGAATCAGGCGGAAATCCAAAGGCAGGAGGAAATGATCCGCCGCTTTAAACAGCACGGCACGGAAAAGCTGGCAAATCGGGCCAAATCCAGGGAAAAAATGCTCCAGCGCATGGAGCATCTGGAGAAACCCCAGGAAACACAGGACCGGATGAAGCTGCATTTCAAAACCTCCCTTCAAAGCGGAGGAGACGTTATCAGCGCCCGGGATCTGTCCCTGCATTTTGGCAGCCGGCTTTTGTTTGAAAATGTTTCTCTTGATATCAAAAGAGGAGAGCGGGTCTGCCTGATCGGGCCGAACGGCATAGGAAAAACCACCCTTCTGAAAATCCTTCTTGGAAAGGAACAGCCCGATCACGGAGAGATCCGTGACGGCGTCAACGTGACCATGGGCTATTACGATCAGGAGCAGCAGCTTTTAAATGGCGAGCATACCATTTTAGAGGAGCTTCACGCCTCCTACCGTCTTTATACCCAGACGGAGCTGCGAAATATCCTGGGTGCGTTTTTGTTCCGGGGAGACGATGTTTTCCACAAAGTGTCCTCTCTCAGCGGCGGGGAAAAAGCCCGCCTTTCCCTGTTAAAGCTCATGATGACCGGCTCCAATTTCCTGATCATGGACGAGCCCACCAACCACCTTGACATCGCTTCCAAGGAGGTCTTTGAAGATGCACTCCTGCATTTTCCCGGCACCCTTCTGATGGTTTCCCACGACCGGTATTTTCTCAATAAAATCCCTACCCGGATCCTGGAGCTTTCCCCGGAAGGGCTGACAGAATACCTTGGCAATTACGACTATTACCTGGAAAAAAAGGCAAAAAAAGAAGAGCCTTCGGACAGCTCCCGGGACGCCGGAGCCTTCTCAGGCCGGCAGGCCCCTGCCGGCAAGGGCTGGGACCAGGAAGGAAATATCACCAAGACCCGTATGAAGGAGGAGCGGAAGAAAGAAAAGGAGCTGCAGCGCCAGCAGCGGCAAAAGGCAAAAGAGCAGAAAATCCTGGAAGAAACCATTTCCAGGCTGGAGCAGGAAAAAGCGGATCTGGAAGAGCAGATGTGCCTTGAGGAGGTCTTTTCAGACCCCGATAAAATGAGGGAAATTACCGAAAAACACCGGAAAACGGCACAAGCGTTAGATGACGCCTACGAAAAATGGATGGAAGGCTAAAAATCCCTAAAGATTTTGTATATTTTTCTTAAATCAGAATTGCAGTCTTTCCGGCGGTATTCTATAATATTGACGATAAAACGCATTTTTCATAAGCTTTGCCATATAATCCGGTAAGCGGCGTTTTTCAAACAGAAGAATCGTAAGGATGTGGAGGTTACAACATGGTATTTGAAAAGATCAGAGACATCATCGCGGAACAGCTGGGAATTGGGGATCCCTCTGTAATCACGACGGAAACTTCTATCATGAAGGATCTGGAAGCGGATTCTCTTGATGCTGTGGAAATTATCATGGGCATTGAAGATGAGTTTGACATCGAGGTTTCTGATGAGGCGGCTGAACGTTTTCAGGTCGTTGGCGATATTGTAAAATATGTTGAGGATCAGATCTGACCGGCTCCGGCTTCTCCGGCAGGCAGATTGACATACAATTTATGCAGATCAGAATCAGGCCAAAAAGATAAACCGGTTTGGAAAACATTCCAAAACCGGTTTTTCATTTATCGTCCAAGGGGCATCACCGGATACGCATCCAAGGTCAGATCCGCCGGGGGCACGTGATGTATGTACTCATAATATGCGGCGCAGGCGATCATCGCACCGTTGTCGGTACAAAGCTCCATAGGCGGCACATACAGCTCCAGTCCCTTTTCCAGGCAGGCCCTCTCCAAAGAAGCTCTCAGACAGCTGTTGGCGGCCACGCCTCCCGCCAGGGCCACCCGCTTCTGTCCCATGGCCCTCGCCGCCCGAATGGTTTTTTCTGTCAGAACCTCTACCACCGCCGCCTGAAAGCCGGCGGCCACATCCTCCTGACGGAAGCTCTCCCCTTTTTGCCGGGCGCTGTTGATATAATTCAAAACCCCTGTCTTGGTGCCGCTGAAGCTGAAATCATAGCTGTCCGGCTCCAGATAAACCCTTTTGAAGAAAATCCTTTCCGGATCGCCCTGCTTTGCCAGCCGGTCCAGAAGAGGTCCTCCCGGATAACCCAGGCCCAAAACTCTCGCCACCTTGTCATAGGCCTCCCCTGCCGCGTCGTCCCGGGTCTGGCCCAGTATCCGGTAATGGACATAATCCTCTACCAAAGCGATGGCCGTATGCCCTCCGGAAACGATCAGACACACAAAAGGCGGCTTTAGGCTGGGATGAGCGATATAATTGGCGCAGATATGGCCCCTGATATGATGCACTCCCATCAGGGGAATATCAAGGGCATAGGCCATGGCCTTGGCCGTCGCCGTCCCGATCAGAAGAGCGCCGATCAGCCCCGGGCCGTTGGTAACACCGATCAGATCGATGTCGGAAAAGCTGACGCCCGCTTCAGAAAGAGCCTGGTCGATCACCGGATTCACATTGGCAAGATGATGCCTGGAGGCGATTTCCGGCACCACGCCTCCATAAGCCTTATGAATTTCGATCTGAGAAGAAATAACATTGGAAAGCACCCGCCTGCCTCCTTCCACCACGGCGGCGGCTGTTTCGTCACAGCTGGATTCGATGCCAAGACAAAGAAATCCTTTTCCGTTTTTCGGCTCTCCCGGCTGATTCATACTCTCTTTCTCTCCTTTCCATCATGCGCAGCATATGCCTTTCCTGTCATCGTCCTTTAAGTCGTATTAACTGAATGGAGCCCTTTTTATTGCAGATCTCTTCCCAGCAGCGCCTGCTCCTGGCTGTTGAGGACGCACCGCCGGTCCGTGGTATAATGAACGCAGTTGTCGCAGGCCCTGTAATCCGACATATTGAAGGAACTGGTATTTCTCCTTCTTTGAAAACGCCTGCAATGAGATGCCGCAAAGCACATCTCCTCGTTATAATCGTAATATTCCTCCCGGCCTGGATCTCTCATGCTCTCGCCTCCCGTAAAACACCCTTTTTCGAAGTTTTTCTTTTCGTATGTCTTAGTATGGTCTTACAGAAAGGGTTTTATTCTGCCCGGCAGGACTTTTACCCCCCTAAAAGGCTTTTGCCGGCAGCCTCCCAGCCGGAAAAGGAGGCCTTTATTCCCCGGCCTGCGTCCACATAATCAGGCCATCCTCCGTTTTGTAATACTGTTTTCTTCTTCCCGCCTGAAAAAATCCATGCTTTTCATATAGATGGATCGCCCCCTGATTAGAAACTCTCACCTCTAAGGTAAACGCCCTGATCCCCTGCTTTTTTCCTTCCTTCAGAAGGGCCGCCACCAAAAGATCTCCCGCGCCTTTTTTTCGAAAATCCGGATGCACGGCTACATTGGTGATATGCCCCTCATCCATGATTTTCCAAAACCCGGCAAAACCGATCACCCTTTCTTCTTCAAGACAGACAAGGTAAAAAGCGGGGGTCTGTCCGCAGGCTTCCTTTTCTATATCCGCCAAAGACCAGGGATCCGGAAAAGACAAGCATTCGATTTCCCACACAGCCCTCGCGTCTTCCTTTTGCATCTGCCGGATTTTCATTTAAGGTTTTCCCTTCCTTCTTCCTGAAGCCGTTTTTCCCGGGCAGGCATAGATTTTTCCCTCTCCTTTTTCTGCTTCGCAAGCAAATTGCGCTCCGCCTCTGAAGATCGCAGATACTCCGGCATGGCCGTCACATAGTTTTCTCCAAGACCCCTCTGATACATGAAAAAACCGATTTCCGAAACCGCCGCCGCTCTTTGAAGCCGTTCCTCTTTGGGTAAAAAAACGGCCCTTTCTCCCAGCGCTTCCTCAATCCTGCTTCCATACCTTTCAAGCCCATCCCCCAGGAAGCATACGGTTTCTTCTTGGGAAACGGCAGAAAGCACCTGTTCCAGATCATAAGCGCCCTCCTTCAGCCTTTCCTTTGCCTCTTTCCCGGAAAAACGATACGCCGCCCCATATACCTGGTTTCTCCGGGCATCCAGCACCGGGCATATAACCGCCTCCTGACGCCGGTTCGCCCATGCCATGGCAAAAAGGGTCGGCACCGGCACCACCGGTATATTCCTGACCTGGGCCAGGGCCTTTGCCGTGGCCATACCGATACGGATGCCCGTAAAAGAACCCGGCCCTCTTGAAACGGCGATGGCTCCCAGATCGGAAAGCTGAAGAGCCTCCTGCTTCAAAACCCTGTCTATCAGCGGAAGGAGGTGCTGCAAATGGGTCATGGGTCCCTGCCATACCTCTTCCCTTAAAAGCCTTCCATCCTCTGTCAAAGCCGCCGAGGCAAGGGCGCAGGTAGTTTCAATCCCCAGGATATACAACGCGCATCACTCTCCCCTCTTCCCCGTCTTCTTCATACGAAAGAAAGACCCGTATGGCATTTTCCGGCAGCAGCTCTTCGACCAGTCCGGCCCACTCTACAAAGCAGACGCCCCGCCGGCCTTCCATACATTCCTCAAATCCGATTTCAAACAATTCCTCCGGATCATGGACCCGGTATACATCAAAATGATACACAGGAAAATCCTTTCCCTGGTATTGCTGCAGTATGGTAAAGGTAGGACTTGTCACCCTTTCCTTTACACCCAGAGCCTTCAACGCGCCCTGGCAAAAGGTGGTTTTTCCTGCGCCCAGCTCTCCGTAAAGACATACCACGTCCCCCGGCGTCAGACTTTGGGCCAGCTTTTCCGCCGCCCGGCGGGTTTCTTCCTGGCCCTTCAACAAATAGGTTCTTTCCATATGCCCTTCCTCCGGCTTTATTCCTTCACACAGCACAGCCGGTAAATCGCCTCTCCATACATCTGCGCCGCCTTCATCCACAGATCCAGCCGGATCCATTCGTCCTTCTGATGCTCCGTAGCCGGTTCCCCCGGAAACGACATACCGAAGGCCACTGCGTTGTCGATGGCTCTGGCGTAGGACCCTCCTCCGATTACCAGAGGCTCCGCCTTTTCATCTCCCGTGTACTTTCTGTAAACATCCATCAGCGTCGTCACAAGCCGGCTGTTGCGATCCACATGGATCGGCGCTTTATAGGCGATCTTCACAACGCCTATTCCAAAAGGATCCAGATGGGGGGCCATAGCCTGATAAACCGCCTCCTGTCCCGTAGAAATGGGACAGCGCAGATTGACCACCAGCCGCACCGATTCCTTATCCCCTTCTATCATACCGGTGTTCCAGATCATTTCTCCGGAAATATCATCGGAAAAATCGCAATCTATCCTCCCGCCATGGATGTCAAAGCCGATCTTTTCCTGATAAAACCGGAGAAAATCGTTTACCTCATCCTGATCAAAGGAAAGCTGGGAGAGAAACATCATCATTATGGAAATGGCATTGACGCCAAACTGAGGCTTGGCTCCATGAGCGGACAAGCCCTGGGCTGTAAATTCCAGGCTTTTTCCCCGACCCTTACAGAAAAACTCATAGCCTGTTTTTTCTCCGAATTCTTCCGCCATCCTTCTGAGTTTTTCATGATCCCCGCCGGAAATCACAGCCGTGCAGCGGTTGGGAACCATGTTATACGCCTCTCCCCCCTTAAGAGAAACAAGGGAGAGCCCGCCTTTTTCCCGGGCCTTTTCAAATTTTTTCACAAGGGCAAACACCATGATGCCCTTTTCTCCGTGAACCACAGGAAAATCCGCATCCGGCGTAAAGCCGAAATCCGGCTTTCCCGCCGCTTCTAAATAGCGGCCGATTCCCTTCCATTCCTCCACCTCTTCATCCAGGCCAAAGATCAAACGCACCTTTTTATAAAAGGGAACGCCGCTTTCCTTCAGGGCTTTCATTGCGTAAAGGGCCGCTACCGCCGGCCCCTTATCGTCAGCGGTGCCTCTTCCGTACATTTTTCCATCTTCGATCTGCCCGCCAAAGGGTTCCTTCGTCCATCCCTCTCCCTCCGGAACCGTGTCCAGATGCACCAGGATGCCCATACACTCTTCTCCCTTTCCGATCTGAGCGTGGCCGCCATAATCGCCGGTCCGCAGTGTCTCAAAGCCCATTTCCCGGCACCGGCCCATCATATAATCAAAGGCCTTCTGTACGCCTTCCCCAAAAGGCGCTTCCTCCTCCAGCGCTTTTCCGGTTTCCTCCACCACGCTTCGAATGCTCACCAGCTCTCTGAGCGTCTGGATCATTTCCTGCTCATATCCCTTCAAAAGGCTTTGATATGATTTCATCTGCCCTTCTCCTTTCTCCGTTTTCATTTACAGACAATCAGCGGAAAGTCTCTCTTTATAGCCCTTCAGCCTGTTTTCCGGCCGGTTCACGATGTAAAAGCCCTTTTCGTTGATCACGTTGCTTCTGTTATAGGTCATCTCCGTATCGTCCAGCTGCCGGAGCAGACCCCCGGCTTCCTCCACCACGCACTGCATCGCCGCGGTATCCCATTCGCAGGTTTTTCCCTCTCTGTAGTAGATTTCCGCCTCTCCCGAGGCGATCAGACAACCCTTCAGGGCGCTGCCTGCGAAAATCAGCCGGTGGATGTTCCATTCAGCCAGAATATCCCGGATATTTTCCGGTGAATGAGATCTGCTGACGCAGGCCCGGATATCCTTTGTTCTCTCCGACACCCGTATGGGAAGGGGCTTTTCCCGGACCTGATCTTCTCCCAGGATTTCCCGAAAGGCGCCCATACCCTTTATCCCATAATACATTTCCTTTTTCCCCGGAGCGTAAACCAGGCCCATCCAGGGCTTTCCCCCATGGACCAGGGCGATATTGACGGTAAATTCACCGGTTCTTTTAATAAACTCTTTTGTCCCGTCCAGGGGATCGATCACAAAGCACCAGGGATTTTCCCTGCGCCGTTTATCATCCTGAGATTCCTCGGAAAGAAAGGCCATATGAGGAAACGCTTCCTTCAAAATGGCCAGAATACGTTCATTGGCTTTCAGATCCGCCTCTGTCACCGGGCTATGATCGGCTTTTTCCCTGACCTGAAAATCCCTCTGATATATATCCATGATGATTCGGCCCGCTTCTTCCGCCGCCTGTTTTGACACCCTCAGCGCCTGTAAAAGCAGCTCCTTTGTTTTTTCCTCCACCAGAAGAGCCTCCTGTTTACGATTCTTTTTTCATCCCGTTTTCATCATAGCCGTTGGCCAGCAGCCAGGCCACCTTGTCAAAAATGACGATCCGCCCCTTTTCATCCTTGGTATAACCGCCCCCGATCAGATTCAGAGAGTCCACCACCGACTGACGGGCCTTGTCCACATGACCGGAAGCCGTCAAAGAGGCAAGGCTTTCAAAATCCCCGGTCAGAGGCAGGATCTCATAAACATATTTCCCCGTTCCATCGCCGTATCGGTTGACCCAGGTCGGAAGAGCCGTGGAGCGAACCAGTTCTATTTTTGAAACAGCATCGTCGGTCTTTGTGATCTCAAAATCCACCTGCGCCAGGATCCCATCCTCTGTCAGCCGGTTTCCCAGGGTTTCACTGCGCTGATTGGAAATGAAATTTCCCATGGAATAAAAAAGCGCTACGTTTTTTTCTTCGGCCTGATCATAAAGAATCTGCGCCGGCTGCAACACATGGGGATGAGAAGCGAAAATCACATCCACCGACGTGTCTGCGATCAGCTTCTCGGCCATTTTGGTCTGGTACTGAGAGGGCTGGGTATGATACTCCTCTCCCCAGTGCAGATAGCACACCAGCACATCTGCGCCCGCCGCCTGAGCCTGGTTCAGATCCGCTGCGATCTTTTCCGTTTCCGCCTCCCATCTGGCGGGATTAAAGGAGCAAATCTGATCCGAAAGCGCCTGAGGTACGGGCAGACCGTTTATCAAGCGCCTGCTGCCGCTTCCTGTGGTTTCATAGGTATAGGCCACAAGCCCCACTGTGATATCCTCCACCTCTACCAGAGCGTAATTGGGCTCCTCCGGGGTTGTTTTTGAGCCCACCGCCTCAAGGCCGTTTCCTTCAAGGACGTCAACAGAACGAAGAACGCCCTCCCCGCCCTGATCCAGCATGTGATTGTTTGCCGTAAAGGCCACGTCAAAGCCTGCGTTTTTAATAGCCTCCGCCAGAGAATCCGGCGCGTTGAACAAAGGATAGCCTTCCGGCTGACCGCCTCCAAATACGGTCTCCACATTGCAAAGGGAAAGATCCGCCGCCTGGATCAGATCCTTCACATAGGCATAGTTGTTATCGAATTGATAGGTTCCGCTTGCCGCGTCATACTGAGCCTTCAGCTGAGGCTCATGTTCCATGATGTCTCCCGCGCAAAGCAGGCTTATCTCATAGGATTCCACCTTTTTTTCAGGAGCAAAAATCGTCTTTTTCGAAGCGTCCTCCTTGGTCAAAAGCAAATACGCTCCCGCTGAAAGAAACAGGACCATCGCCGCTGTTACAGCCAGAAACACATAAAATCTGACGTTAAGCTTCTTTTTTCCTTTTTATCTCATACCTTCTCCTGATAAAAAAAGCCGTCTGTCCCAATCCAGACGGCTCCTTGTTTTTTCGCGTTTTGCCGCGGCCTGTACACTTTACACGGCTTCTACGCTGGTTACCTCAGGAAAAGCCTCCTGAAGGATTCTCTGCACACCGTTTTTAATGGTCATCTGCGCGCCTGCGCAGCCGTGGCAGGCTCCCTGGAGTCTGACCTTGACAACGCCGTCCTGGTCAAAGGACACGAATTCCACATCTCCGCCATGGCTTTGCAAATAGGGTCTGATATTTTCAATGGCTTCTTTGATTTGCTCTTCCATCTGTCTCTCTCCTTTTTCTGAAATTTCGGCGATTCCGGCTCTGAGAAAAACGTTTTCCTCTGCCGTTTTCGTTATCATTATGACAGGAAACGCCGCCTTTTGCAAGACGCCCGGATAAATTATTTGTTCTTTGCCTCTCCCAGATAAGCGGAACGCACCTTTTCATTGACGATCAATTCCTTGCCCGGCCCTTGCAGAACCACTTTTCCCGTTTCCAAAACATAGGCGTAGTCTGAAATTTCAAGAGCCGCCTTGGCATTTTGCTCAATCAGAAGGACATTCACCCCGCTGCGGTTGATTTCCTTGATGATTTCGAAAATACTTTTTACGATCAGAGGGGCCAGCCCCAAAGAAGGCTCGTCCATCATCAGAAGCTTGGGCCTTCCCATTAAAGCCCTTCCTACGGCCAGCATCTGCTGCTCTCCGCCGGAGAGGGTCCCCGCCATCTGCCACTCTCTTTCCAGCAGCCTGGGGAACAGCTCGTATACCCACGCTTTGTCTTTTTTGATGGCATCCTTGTCTTTTCTTGTATAAGCGCCGATCAGCAGGTTTTCCGATACCGTCAGATCCGGAAACACTCTCCGTCCCTCCGGACATAAGATGATTCCCGATTTCACGATATTAATGGTATCCATTTTGGTAATATCTTTTCCGTCAAATTCCACAGAGCCGGCCGATTTGGCTACAAGCCCAATGATCGCCTTCAGGGTGGTGCTTTTCCCCGCTCCATTGGCGCCAATCAGGGAAATGATCTTTCCATCCGGAATTTCCATATCCACTCCCCGCAGGGCATGGATCCCGCCGTAATGTACGTTCAGATCCACCAGCTTCAGCATTATTCATCCACCCCCAGATACGCTTCGATTACCTTGGGATTATTCTGGATCTCCTCCGGCGTTCCTTCCGCGATCAGGCTGCCGTAATCCAGTACATAAATCCTTTCGCACACGCCCATTACCAGCTGCATATGATGCTCGATCACCAGGATGGTCAGATGAAAGTCATCCCTGATTCTGTGGATAAATTCCATCAGTTCATCGGATTCCTGGGGATTCATTCCCGCCGCGGGCTCATCCAAAAGCAGCAGCTTGGGATTGGTGGCCAGGGCTCTGGCGATTTCCAGATGCCGCTGTTTACCATAGGGCAGAGAAGTGGCGATGTCATCCTTGTTTTTTTCCAGATCCAAAAGGGTCAGAAGCCGCAGGGATTCTTCCCGCATCGCTTTTTCTTCCTTATGATTGAGCCGGAAGGTTGCCGAAAAGGGATTGGCCCGATAATTCATATGCTTGGCGATCAATACGTTTTCAAATACCGTCAGATCCTTAAACAGCCGAATATTCTGAAAGGTTCTGGCAATGCCCAGCTTTGTGATCTTGTCCGGCGTCAGCAAAACGGCCTTATGGTATTTTCCCATGTTCTGCCCTTTATATGCGCTTTTCATTTTCCCGCTGGGATGATTTTCCGCGATTACCTTTCCTTCCAGATAAATCGCGCCATTGGTAGGCGCATAAACGCCGGTAATGGTATTAAAAGCCGTGGTCTTTCCGGCTCCGTTAGGACCGATGAGACCTACGATCTCACCCTTATTGATTTCCATGTTCAGGTTGTTTACGGCTACAACGCCGCCAAACTGCATGGTCACATCGCAAACCTTTAAAATGTTTTCCTTACTCACTTGCCCCACCGCCTTCCGAAGCACTGGGCTTTCGGTTTTTTCCGGTGAAAATGCCGCCGATTTTTTTCAGCGTCCGGACAAGACCGTCCCAGGAAAATTCCTTTTGTCCCATAAGACCCTTACGCCAGAACAGAACCACCAGCATCAGGATAATGGAGAACACGACCATTCTGAAGCCGGTTCGCAGGAACGGTACCTGGAAGGTGCCGATGATCATTTCCTGATCCAGGAACCGAAGCCACCATTCCTTTGCAAAGGTAACCAAAAACGCCGCCACGATGCTGCCGGTTACGCTTCCCATCCCGCCGATGACTACGATCAAAAGAATGTTATAGGTCAGGGTGATGGGGAAGGTGGTGGAAGTGATCGCGCCCAGATACATGGCCATCAAAGCGCCGCTGATGCCTGCGAAAAAGGAGCTTGTGATAAAGGACATCTGTTTATGGCTTGCCAGATTGATACCCATGGCCTCCGCCGCGATCTCGTCCTCCCGGATGGCTTTAAAAGCTCTTCCATAGGTGCTGTTGATCAGCAAAATGATAATGGCGATGCAAACCACTACTACTATAAAGGGGAAATAGAAGCTGCCAAAGCCCGGAATGCTTTTCAGTCCCAGGGAACCGTTGGTGATGGTATTCAAAGGCGAGCTTGCCACTACAATTCTGACGATTTCCGCAAAGCCCAGGGTAGCGATGGCAAAATAGTCGCTTTTAAGCCGCAGCACCGGCGCTCCGATCAGAGCCGCCAGAGCAGCCGCCACGACCCCTGCGATGATCAGCGCCAGGACCGGCTGAAGCTCTACATTTGCCAATATATCATTAACACCATATAAATAGTAGACATTTCCTTTTTTAGAAACCGGGATGGTAATAATGGCGAACACATATGCGCCGATGGCCATAAATCCCGCATGTCCCAAAGAAAACAGTCCGGTAAAGCCGTTGAGCAAATTCATGGAAACGGCTGCCAGCGCATAAATCGCGCTTAGCTGCAATACCGATCTCATCATGGAGGATTCGGTTGTGGTTTGTTCCACGATTACCAGAAAAACGCCTAATGCGATCAAGGCAATTATGGTACAAATATTTTTCTTTTTTGCTGACATAATTTACACCTTCTCCATTAGTTTTTCGCCGAACAATCCGGTTGGCTTTACCATCAATACAGCGATCAGAAGAATAAAGGTAAACACGTCGCTGAATTCCGAATAGCCGGCCGCCTTGATGAACGTTTCCGATAAACCGATAACAAAGCCTCCCAGCACTGCGCCGGGAATGCTTCCGATTCCGCCGAACACCGCCGCTACAAAGCACTTCAGTCCGGGCAGGGAGCCTGCCAGCGGGAATACCGAAGGCCGGGGCGTAAAGTACAGCATAGAGCCTACCGCCGCCAGGAAGCAGCCGATAGCAAAGGTCACGCTGATGACCGTATTGATTTTAATGCCCATGAGCCTGGCCGTTTCGAAATCCTTGGAAACCGCTCTCATGGCCATGCCTACCTTTGTATAACGAATCAAGAGCATCAGCAAAATGACAAATGCGATGGTGATGATCGGTGTAATAAAGGTAGCGATAGAGGTGGACACATCTCCCAGCCAAATGGTCTGATTCAGGACCGGAATGGAGGGATACTGCTTTGGCAGCGCCGAAAACAGGTAAGTTGCGAGATTTTGCAGCAGATAAGATACGCCGATGGCCGAAATCATAATAGACATTCTGGGCGCTGTTCTAAGGGGTTTATACGCCACCTTTTCGATCACCACGCCAAGGGCGATGGTGGCCAGGATCATAAGCACCATTGAAATCTGCCATGGAATCATATGGTCTACCATCGCAAAAATCATAAAATAGGCCGCCATCATAAAAATATCGCCATGGGCGAAGTTAATCAGGCGCAGGATACCGTATACCATCGTATAACCGATGGCGATCAATGCGTAAATGCTGCCGATGGATATGCCCGCCAAACAATATTGTAAAAAGATCGATGTTGTCATTATTTGTGAGCCTCCTGATCTGTTTGAACAAAAAGCGGTGGGGAGTTACCTCCCCGCCGCAGGTTTTGACAAATCCCCTTCGGATCTGCCGCCCTAGGACGGCAAATCGGATTTACAGGTCTGCCACAGTCTGTGTTTTTACAAACTGGAAGGAAGAGGTCTGAAGAGATTCTTCCGTGATGGTCTTGATGTAAGCAGTGTCCTTAACAGCGTCGCCGTTTTCGTCGAAGCTGATAGCGCCGGTTACACCGTCAAAGGTTACGCCTGCAAGAGCGTCTCTGATATCATTGGAATTGATGGTTTCCAGATCCGTTCCATCCAGCGCCTGCAAAGCCTGGTAGATAGCTACATAGGCGTCATATCCCAGAGCGGAAACAGCCGCAACGGTGTCGGAGCCGGAGTTCCATGTGATTCTCTGAGGATCGGCGTTCAGATATTCTTTGAAGCCATTGACGAAGTCTACCGCTACGGTGTTGGTTTCGTCGTTTTCGTCAAAGAAGGTGGACAATACTACGCCAACCGCTTCAGGTGAAATGATCGCCGCATTTTCCCATGTGTCGCCGGCCATTACCTGAGCTGTGATGCCGTTAGCTGCGATCTGCGGAATAATCAGAGTCGCTGTGGCGATAGAGGAGGGGCAGAAAATAACTTCCGCGCCGGAGGATTTTACGCTTGTCAGGATCGCGTTAAAATCGGACTCGTTTGTCTGATAGGTTTCATCCGCCACGATGGTGCCGCCGTTGGCTTCAAAAGCCTGCTTGAAGTAAGAGGCAAGGCCTGTGGAATAGTCATCGCCGTTCTGGCTGATAACCGCAGCCTGGGTATAGCCTTCATCCAGAGCATACTGAGCCATAACCGTTCCCTGGAAAGGATCCAGGAAGCATACCCTGAAATAATAATCGTTGTCCAGGGTTACCTGAGGATTGGTGCAGGATGCGCCCATAGCGGGAACCTGCGCCTCCGCAAAGGTTTCGCCTGCAGCGATGGCAACCGCTGAGCCATAGGAGCCAACTACCGCAACGACGCCTTCAGAAATCAGGGACTGAGCCGCCGTTACCGCAGCAGCCTTATCGGACTGATTGTCTACCTCTACCAGCTCAATATCGTAAGTGGTTCCGTTGATGTCAACGGTGGGGAACTTTTCATTCGCATAACGAACGCCCAGTACCTCCTGCATGCCGCCGCCGCCGTTTTCACCGGTGGTAGGCTCAAACACGCCGATTTTGATGGTAGTGCCTTCTACAGTGTTGCCGCCTGTGGCTTCGCCTTCCGTTGTGCCGCCTTCTTCACCGCCGCCGCCGCAGCCGGCCATAAAGACGGATACTGTCAGCAATAAAGCCAGTAATAATGCTGTCTTTTTCAAAATACTTCCCCCTTAAATTTTCTTCTTGCTTTTACTTTAGAAGATAAACTTAAATTTTGCGCTTACGCACAATCTGTTAACATTATACCAGATTTTTCTTCCTTTACAAGGCTTCTCTTTTGATTTTGTCTTTAGGCTTCCTTTTTTTCATTTCCCCTTTATCCGCTTCGCCATGAAAAATCCGGAAATTACCGGCGGTCTTATGATTTCTCGGGAAGTTTTTCGAGAGCCCGGAATTTTTTCCTTTTCCCTACTGAGACCCGGTCAGCTTCAGGCCTACGATCCCCACCAGCAAAAGGGTCACGAAAAATATCCTGGCGGCCGTAGCGGGTTCCTTAAACATAACGATCCCCACAACAACCGCCCCCAAAGCGCCTATGCCCGTCCAGATCCCATAGGCGGTTCCTATGGGCAGCGCCTTCGTCGCCTGAGACAAAAATAAAAAACTGAAAACCATGCCGATCAAGGTCAAAAGGGTAAATTTCCAAACGGTGAAGCCGCAGGAAAGCTTCAGGCACGTTGCCCAAAACACCTCCAAAAGACCGGCCACAAATAAATACACCCATGCCATGCTCCATCACTCCTATCATCATACTTTTCGCCCCCTTCCGGCGCCCCCGGAAGGGAAAGCCCGGCGGTCCGGGAGACTTTTTGCCGCCGGCGCTTCTGTCTTTGCTTTCCGCATAAAAAAAACATTCGCTTTCACATCTTCAAAGGCCTAACGATGTGAAAACAAATGCACAGCCTCTACCCGGCGGCAGATCAGCTAAGCACAGCATATCACACCGCCCTGCAAAAAACAAGAGAAAACCGGCCCGGCAAAGGCCGGCGCCGGCAATCCCTGGGATTGCGGTATTTTCTTTCCGCTTTTAAGGCTTTCTTGAAAACACCGGCTTTTCTATTCGCTTATATCTACCTTGTGACGCATGATCTTCTGGGTTGTGGTTTTTTCAAATTCCGCTTCCCGAACGTTGAATTTTTTGATTCTTTTATAAGGCGGCGTCTTATGGTTGACCGCCTCGACGGCATCCTTGATCAGAGCGTAAATATCTTCCTCCGACATTCCCTGCACCGCTTCCTTGTCCACAACGATTTCGGCGGTAATAAAGGTTTCTCCGGTTTTTTCATCTTCTCTTCCCCAGACCATGGATTCCTTGATGCAGTCGCTTTTATTCAGCTGATATTCCAGTTCTTCCGGGAAAATATTTTTTCCGTTTTTCGTGATAATGACGTTTTTCTTCCGGCCGGTGATATATACAAACCCATCCTTGTCCACGTATCCGTAATCTCCGGTACGCAGCCAGCCATCAGGCAAAAGGACCTTGGCTGTCTCTTCCGGATCCTCATAATAGCCCAGCATAACGGACTCGCTTCTGCAAAGGATTTCGCCGATTCCCTCTTCGTCAGGATCATCGATGCGGATCTCGGTGCCCGGCATGGCCGGTCCCACAGATTCGGGGCGGGAACAGTAGTCTGCGTTTACCGCCACGATGGGCGCGTTTTCCGTCAGGCCATAGCCCTGGAACATATTGATGCCCATGGCCCTGAAATCCCGGATGACCTGAGGGTCGATAGCCGAGGCGCCGGAAATAAAGACTTTGATCTTGTCCCCTAGATTGGCGTAAACCTCTTTAAAAAGCTTCCTGGAAATATCGATATGCAGCTTTTGCAGCCTGGCGCTGAGCCTCAAGCCCCGCCTGAGGGTTTCTTCCTTTCCCTCCATGCGCATTTTAGCGAAAATTTTCTTATGGAAGGTCTCAAAGATCAAAGGAACGCCCAGCATCAGCGTGATGTCCTCTTCCTTAAGGTTTTTCTGAATATATTTCAGCCCGTCGCAAAACACCATGGTAGAGCCCTTATAAATCGTAGGCAGTACCTCGCAGGAAAGCTCATAGGTATGATGGATCGGCAGAACGGAAAGAAGCCGGTCTTCCGCTTCCAGCCCCATTCGCTTCATCATGTTTTCCACATTGGCGGTGATATTGCGGTGAGAAAGCATAACGCCCTTTGCCGTTCCCGTGGTACCTGAGGTAAACAGCAAAACCGCCAGGATCTGGTTGTCGATCTTCGCGTCGATATAATCCCGGTTTCCCTGTTCCACCAGCTTTTTGCCCTCCTCCAGGATGCTGTGGATGGACAGGTTACGCCAGTTGCTCTCTTTTCCATCCATGTTTACCAGATATTCGATGCTTTCCAGATCGGAGGCCGCCTGTAAAACCTTTTTTTCCTGACTTTGGGAATAAATGACCATCGCCGCCCGGGATCTTTCCAGCAAAGTGGCCACTTCCCCTGCGGGGAGCTCTTTGTCAAGGGGTACGATCACCCCTACGCCGTTTACCACAGCCAGGTAAGATAAAATCCAGGCATAACGGTTTTCGCCGATAACGGCGATTTTCTTTCCCTTCATTCCCTTTGCCAGAAGCGCCGTTCCCATAGCGTTCATCTCTTCCAAAAGCCGGTTAAAGGAAACCGCTTCCCGGGGAGCCGTCTGCCCCGGCGTTTTTCTGTCCAGAAAAACGGTTTTTTCTCCGTATTTTTTTGCCCCGTCCTCTACCAGAACCTTCAGATCCGGCAGGTACCAGGTTTTATGGGATTTTTCTACAAATTTAGCCATGTAAGCTTACCTCTTTCTTTTGCCTTTTGTCAGAAGCGCAAGCCACATATGCGCTCTGCTTTTACGGCATGCTATGCTGCTTACATATTATCCTATTTTTCATCCTTTGAACAGACACAACCGCCTATTGTCTCAAATTTTTCTCAGCGTTTCTCCTTCCCCGTTACAAGGAAGGCTGCCCTTGGCGATCCCGGCGAGGATAAAGTCCGTCAGCTGGGAAAGCAGAAGTTCTTCTGAGACCTGCCGGTTCTTTCCTTCTCTTTTCTGGGCGTACTTAAAGAAAACGCAGGCGCTCAAAGCGCCTAAAGCGCACAGGGCCGACATGCGGGCGTCCTGAGCCGGAAAAAGTCCTTCCCTGATCCCTGCCTGGATCAGATCCTGTAAAAACATAAGCCTGTCGCTGAACATCTGCTCGATCTGTCCGGCGATTTTTTCGTTCTTAACAAGATCTACTCCCATAATCGTCTCCACGGCAGCGCCGTTTCCTTCCACCGCCGGTACGCGGCAAGCGGTGGTTTCAAATTCCAGGGCAAGATAACACCGAAGCTTTTTTTCCACCGAAGCGTCCATATCCAGGATCTTTTTCAGCCGCTGGGTATGCTGCTGCATTTTTTCGCAGAACATTTCGAAAAACAGCTCCTGTTTGCTGGAAAAGTACTGATAAACAGTCCCTTTGCCAATTCCGGCGGTCTCTGCGATGTCAATGATCCTGGCCTCTTCGTAGCCCTTTTCCAGAAATACCTTCAGGGCGGCGGCAAATATGATTTCTTTTTTTGACGATCTCTGTTCCTGTCTAGTGGGTTTTGGGGACAGCATTCTTTTCCGCCTCCTTTTTCAGCCACTGAGCTTCCTGCAGCGCACGGATCTGCTTCCTTTTCCTGCGTTTTTGTTTATTCTTTTCTTCCATATCATCCACATAGGCGTATAAAACCGGAATAATCAAAAGCGTGACCAGGGTGGAAGCGGTCAGCCCGCCGATGATGGAGATACCCATCGGCGCCAGAAGCTCCATACCCTCTCCGGATCCCATCGCAAGCGGGATCATGCCGATAACCGTAGTCAGGGTGGTCATCAGAATCGGCCGCAGCCGCAGTATACCGGCCTGGACGATGGCCACGTTCCGGCTCATGCTTTCTTTGTTTTGCTTGATAAATTCCACCAAAAGAATGGAATTGTTAACGACGATACCCACCAGCATAATCAGCCCGATAAAGGCCGTCATGGACAGGCGGACGCCGGTAAGGAACAAAGCCAGGAACGCGCCGGACATGGCAAAGGGAATCGCCACCATGATCATGACAGGCAAAATGATGGATTCAAACTGAGCCGCCAAAACCAGGTAAACCAGCAATATGGAAATCACCAGCGCCAGCGCCAGGCTGCTGAAGGATTCCACCATTTCCTGATCCATACCGCCGGATTCATAATAGGTGCCGTCAGGGAACTGATAATCCGCTACGATCTCGTTGATTTCCTGGGAAACCGATCCCAGATCTCTGCCCTCGACATCCACGCCCACGGAAATCACGTTTTGCTGATTAAGACGGTTGATGACAGAGGGAGAATTGCCGAATTCGAATTCCGCGATCTGGCCTACCGGCACCTGGACGCCGGTGGAAGAATTGATCATGATCTGCTTCATGTTTTCCACCGATTCTCCGTATTCATCGGAAAGCTTCAGATTCACATCGATCTCTTCTCCGTCGACCTTCAGCTCCGTTGCCGTTACGCCGCTTAACGCCTGGGACAGCCCGTTTGCCAGCTGATAGGCGGTGACCCCGTAATGGGCGGCGATATTTCTGTCCAGCCTGACCACAACCTCAGAATTGCCCTCCTCTACATCGGGCTGGGCCGAAACCACGCCTTCCACATCGGCAATCAATACCGCCAATTCATTTGCCGCCTGCTCGACGCTGTCAAGGTCGTTTCCCATGATATCCAGCTGGATATCCGTTCCTCCCAGCATCATGCCCACGGTGGAGGTTTCCTCTACCGTAATGTCGGCGCCTACCACATCCGCAAACTGATGCTTTATTTCCTTGACGATCTGCGCCGTACTGCGCTCTCTTTCAGAAAGAGGCACCAGCATGACGCTGATGGAGGAGGAGGAATTGTCCGTACTGGTAGCAGTGGTTCCACCGATGGAGGCGGTCACGTGGTCCAGCTCCGGAATGGTCATCACATAATCCTCTACCTCTTTTGCCAAAGCGTCTTTTTCTTCCAGCGTCGTTCCATAGGGCGTCTCTATGGTCACGGTCAGGCTGCCTTCATCTGTTGCCGGCAAAAGCTCCATGCCCACAACGCCGATCAGGGCGACGGACATCACAAAGATGGCAAGGCAGCCGGCGATGATTCGTTTTCTGTGTTCCAGGCCATAGGTAATCGCCTTTTCATATTGATTTGTAATATAAGTGATGAATTTTGTAAAATAAGGCACCAAACGGTATCTGTAAAACCGCCCTCCACCGATGGCGATATAATCCTCCGACACGCTTCCGTCCAAAAGCTTGGAGCACAGCATGGGCACCACGGTCAGCGCCATAATCAGAGAAGCCATCAGGGCTGCGACAATCGTCAGGGAAAAATCCCGGAACATCATCCCCGTCATTCCGCCGGAAAGAGCGATGGGAAGGTATACCACCACGCTTGTAAGGGTGGAGGCAAGAACCGGCAGAAAAACCTCCGTACTGCCGGCAATGGCGGCGTTGTGGGCATTCATGCCCAGTTTTCCCGTTCGGAAGATGTTTTCCAGCACGACCACCGAGTTGTCCACCAGCATGCCCACCGCCAGGGTCAGGGAGCACAGGGTGAAAAGATTCAGGCTCATACCCATGGCGTGCATCAGCGCAAAGGTGAAAAGCACCGATGAAGGAATGGAAATGGCGATAACCAGCGTAGAGCGGATATTGCGCAGAAACAGGAAAATCACGATGACCGCGAGCAAAGCTCCCATAATGGCGGATTCCACTACCGACGCGATGGACATTCTGATATAATCCGCCTGGTCGTAGCCTACGGTCAGCTGAAGCTGAGGAAAGGTTTCGCTCAGATCCGCGATCGCCCTTTGTACGCTGTCCGACACATCTACGATATTTCCGTCGGAGCTTTTGCTGATGAAAATACCGATCGCAGGCTTTCCGTCGATCCGGCTGATGGACGTCTGCTCCTGCTGCTTTTGGACCACCGTAGCCAGATCTCCCAGATGGATGATGCTCCTGTCCGCCGTCATCACCGGGAGCTGGCTGATTTCCTCTACGCTTTCAAATTCACCGATAGTTCGGACGATGATTTCCGAGGAACCCTTTGTTACGTTGCCGCTTGGCAGGCTGATATTTTCCGCCGCCAAAATGGACTGAAGGGTTTCTAAGGTCAGTCCGTAGCCGGCCAGGGTTTCCTGCTGGAAGGTGATGGAAACCTCATCGCTGACGCCGCCGGTCACATCCACCGACGCTACGCCGCCAAGCCTTTCCAGCTGTGGCACCACATTTTCCTCTATCATGTCATTTAACTGGGCAGCCTCCATGTCCGCCGACGCATAAACCTGCATCACCGGCAGCACATCCATGGACATTTTCATAATGGTGGGGCTTCCCGCTTCTTCGGGAAACATCATCTGTGCCAAAGACATTTTTTCCCTCATGTCAAGGGTCGCAAAGTTCATGTCCGTGGACATATCAAACTGGAGCACGACAATAGAAGCGCCCTCCATGGTCATGGACATCATCGTATCAAGACCTTCAATAGAAGCCAGCTGGCTTTCCATGGGCTCTGTTACCAGATTTTCCATTTCCTCCGGTCCGGCGCCGGGATAGGTGACCATCGCCATGGCCACGGGAAGCTCAATGTCCGGTATCAGAGCCTGGGGCAGCCGGATAATGGAGGCGACGCCAAGAACGACGATCATCAGCAAAACCATGATCGTTGAAACCGGTCTTTTTACTGCGATTTTTGATAACATCTCCGAATCCTCCCTTATTCTTCTGCCGCTTCTTCTTCTTCGGATCCGTCGTCTTCTTCATCCTCCGGCTCTTCCTGAGAGGAAGAATCCATTACACGAACAGCCTCGCCCTCCACAATGTATTCCTGTCCGGATACCACCAGGGTTTCTCCCTGCTCCAGCCCTGAAACGATCTCAGCCTCTGCTCCGTTATCAAGGCCTACCTCTACCTCCCGGTAAACGGGCAGCTCCTCTTCATCCAGCACCACCACTACGGTTTTTCCGTTTTTAACAAGAACCGTGTCGGAGGGTACCACGATCACGTCCTCCCGGCTGTCGGAAACGATCCTGATTTCCGCGAACATACCGGAGGTAACGCCGTCATACTTCTTATTTAAGGTCACCGTCACAGGATAGGTCAGGCCCCCGCTCTGAGGGGTTCTGACAAGCGTGGTAATGGTTCCTTTATACGGCTCCTGGGAAAGGGCTTTTATGTAGACCTCCACCTGGTCTCCCTCCTGGATTTTACTGATCAGATATTCAGAAACGGAGGTATTAATTTTCAGCTTCGTGGTATCGGCAATGGTCACCGCCGGCGTTGCCTGGGTCGCAAGGGCTCCCTCCACGATATTCACAGCGGTTACATAGCCGTTCATAGGAGCCAGCACGGTAGCGTTTTTCAGGGATTCTTCCGCGCTGTTTACGCTTACCTGGACCTGTGCAAGGGAAAGCAGGGCGCTTTCATATTGCGTTTCTGCCGCCTCGAATTCCGCTCTTGCCACAACCCCTTCCTCATACAGCATTTTCATCCTGTCATAATTGGTCTTAGCGGCATCCACGCTGCTTTGCGCAAGATCATAGCTGGCCACCGCCTGGTCATAGGCCGTTTCCAGCTGCATGGGATCGATGCGGAACAAAACGTCTCCCTTTCTCACGTAATCTCCCACCTCTACATTCAATCTTTCCACCTCGCCCGAAATCATGGGGATGAGAGAAACCTCTTCATTGGGCTCGATCCTGCCGGAAAGAGGGGTTGTGATTTCAACATTTCCATAATCTACCGTATCTACATACACATTTGTGGGCGGATCCGCTTCGATCTCTTCTTTTTCCGTAAGAGAGGCGATGATCCTGTAGGCTCCAAGAGCCAGCAATCCGATCACCATCACAAGGATGACGATCTTCATCGGCCCGCTGTTTTTTCCTTTCCCCTTCTTCTTTTTCTCTTTAGCCGCTGTTTTTCCCTCCGGTTTTTCGTCAGCCGGTTTTTCGGTTGTTTTTTTATCCTCTTTTTGTTGTGTTATTATGGTTTTTGACGCATCGGTCTTTGGCGTCTTTTCAGCGGTCTTTATTTCAACCGCAGCAGCGGTCCCTTCTTCAGGTGAATTTCCCTGTCCGGCTTTTTCCGGGCCTGCCGTTTCATTTTCCTGCGGCTGAAATACCGCATTGCTTTCTTCCGGTTTTTTTTCCATGATTAGCCTCCCCTGTATTTTCCGACCCATGGGTCGGTTTCACGTTTTCATCATAACCGTATCCCCCAAAGAAGTCAACGGATAAACCGACCGGCGGGTCAGTTTTTATGTTACATTTATGTGAACATTTTCTTCCTTTGTCCAATCCACTCTGATTCCTTGTTTTTCTGATTTTTAATGGGCTTTGTTTATAAAAATTTACACTATCTTAACCGCGAATGAAGTATAATGTACTTACAATCCTGCCCCGGCTCACGCGCCCGGACCCCGTCCGGCTCCGGCGCTGCCCTTAAAAACCGGCACGTTTTGTACAGGAGGCTTTTTATGACCGAACAGCATCAACCCTGCAAACTCCGCCAAAAAAAATTAAAAATGAAGCGGATCGATTTTCTGAAAACCGTCCTGTGTTTCTGCATCGCCACCTTTCTTGCCTACCTTTTGAAGCGAAACGGCGATACCACCGATGCCATGGCTGTTATTTTCATGCTGACGGTAGTAATCGTTTCCCGCATCACCGACGGATATATTTGGGGAATTCTCGCTTCGCTGGCGGGTATTCTGGCTACGAATTATATTTTTACCTATCCCTACATGGATTTTAACTTTTCCCTGACAGGCTATTCCGTCACCTTTTCCGCCATGCTGGTGATTTCCATCATGATCAGCGCGCTCACCACTCAAAACAAAAAGCAAACGGAAGCGGCTATCGAAATGGCGGAAAAGCTTCAGGAAACCTATGAAGAACAAAGAGCCATTGAGATCGTCGCCCAGAAGGAACGTCTCAAAAGCAATCTCCTGCGGGCGATTTCCCATGATTTGCGTACGCCTTTGACCACCATCATCGGCGCCTCTGCCACGGTCCTGGAAAACAGGGATACCATGGACAGAAAAACCGCAGATTACCTTATTAAGGACATCAATGAAGAAGCCCAGTGGCTGCTTCGAATGGTAGAAAACCTTCTGGCGGTTACCCATATCAGCGAGGACACCATGAAGGTCATCAAATCCCCCCAGGTAGGGGAAGAAATCATCGCAGAAGCCATCGATCACCTGAAGATCAAGCTTAACGGCCATCCTCTGACCGTCAAGGTCCCCGACGAAATACTGATCATCCCCATGGACGGCACCCTAATTGAGCAGGTTATCATCAACCTTCTGGACAACGCCCTCAAGCATGCCGGCCCCGGCTGCAGCATTTTCATAGGACTGTCCCAGGAAAATGACAACGCCCTCTTTGAAGTGTCCGACAACGGAAAAGGCCTGTCCCAGCAAGCGGCGGCCCATCTGTTTGAATATGGCGAAAAAAGCGCCAATGACCCTTCCTCGGACGCCACAAGGGGCTTTGGGATCGGCCTGCCCACCTGCAAAACCATCATTCAGGCACACTCCGGAAGGATCTGGGTCGAAAGCGCTCCGGATCAGGGCTGCCGCTTTTTCTTCACTCTGCCTCTTGAGGATCCGGAAGAAAACGATCCCCAGAACGCCCCGCCGGAGACTTCTATTACAAACAACGCTCCCTTTGAAAATTCCAGCGTCAAAGAAGCGCTGCAAAACTCTCTTCACCGTCATCTGCTGCGGGAAGGGGGCGGCGCAGCCCGAATAGAAGAGCTTTTGCGTTTTGGCCTTAAAAACCGGGCCGGCTCCCACGAAAATCAGCACAAATCCCTTCCCGAAGAACATCAAAAAAAGGAGAACCCATCATGAACAACAAAACCACTGTTCTCATCGTTGAAGATGAACATGCCATCCGCAACTTCATGTCTACCATTCTCACCTCCAACGGCTACCGCGTCATCGTGGCCACAGGAGGAGCGGAGGCGATTTCCCTGATCGGCTCTCACTGCCCCGACGTGATTCTCTTAGACCTGGGCCTTCCTGATATCGAAGGTACGGAGGTTCTGAAATCCGTCAGAGAATGGTCCTCTATCCCCGTGATCGTCGTATCCGCCAGAACCTTTGAACGGGAAAAGGTAGAAGCGCTGGACATGGGCGCTGACGATTATATTACAAAGCCCTTTGGCTCCTCAGAGCTTTTGGCCCGTATCCGCACCGCCCTGCGCCACAGTCACAAGATCCTGACAAAGGATATGGGGGGCAAAAATGAATTTGTCACGGGAGATCTGGTTATTGATTTTGCCAACAGAAGAGTCAAGGTGGCGGAAAAAGAAGTGCACCTGACCCAGATCGAATACAAGATCCTTGTGCTGTTCGCCCGCTATGTAGGCCGGGTCCTCACCTATGATTTCATCATCAACGAGATTTGGGGCATTCCCTCGGAAAAAAACAGCCAGCAGCTTCTTCGGGTCAACATGGCCAATATCAGAAGGAAAATCGAAGAAAACCCGGGCAATCCCAAATACATCCTCACAGAAGTGGGCGTAGGCTATCGGATGGCCGATCTGGAAAATTAAACTGTCTTTTTTACAAAACAAACCGTCCTTTTGCTTTGTCTGATATATTGCCATGGCAAAAAACGCAGAATCAACAGCCGCCTTTTGGCAATCGAAAAGCAAGCCCAGGGACGGTTTTGCTTTTATAAAAACAGCTGAAATGCGGAAGGCAGCGGAAGCTGCTCTTTAAGCTGACTTTTTTCCGCCCAAAGAAAATCCTCTCTTTCCGGCCCCATGTCCGCTTCTTCTTCGATTTTTATGGTGTAACACAGCATGTCCCAGCGTATATGGGTAAAAACATGCTGCCGTCTGAGGGCCTTTTGCAGAAAAAGCGGTACATAGCCCCAGCGTTTTACCTGATCCAGGGCTTGCTGCTCCGTCAGAAAGGAAGGCATATGGGGCAGCTCCCAAAGTCCCGCCAAAAGCCCCCGGTCCGGTCTTTTTCGAAGAGCGATCCGCCCCTTTTTTTCCAACAGAAAAACCGTCATTTCCTCCTGCCGTTTTTCCTTCTTTTTTTCCCTTACCGGCAGGCTTTTCCATGTGCCGTTCCGATTTGCCAGGCAAAGCCCCTTGACGGGACAGATCTGGCACCTGGGCTTTTTACCGGGGACGCACACGGTAGCGCCAAGCTCCATAAGCGCCTGGGTCAGGGCTCCGGGATCCTGTCCCAGCTGCTGATTATAAAGGTATACCTGCTGCATTTTTCCGGTCACCGCTTTTTTTACCCCAGGCTGCAGCACGTTTTCGTAAAGCTCCGTCACCCGGGCAAAGACCCGAAGGACATTGCCGTCTACCGCGGGATAGGGCTTTCCAAAGCAAATGGATGAAATCGCTCCCGCGGTATATTCTCCGATTCCGGGAAGCGCCAGGATTTCCTCGTATTCCCGGGGAAAGCGGCCGCCATATTCCTCCTGTATTATCCAGGCCGATTTTTGCAGGTTCGCCGCCCGGCTGTAATACCCCAGGCCCTCCCACAGCTTCATCAGCTGCTGCCGGTTTACCCGGGCCAGAGCCGCCACATCGGGCAGCGCCTCAAGGAAACGGGTATAATAGCTTCGCACCGCCTCTACTCTGGTTTGCTGAAGCATGATTTCCGAAAGCCACACATGGTAGGGTTCCCGATCCTTTCGCCAGGGGAGCTCCCTTGATGCTGTCTGATACCAGGAAACAAGCCTTTCCGCAAAGCCCTGGCAGGCTTTTTCCTTCCATTGGCGTATCTCCTGGATCCGGGCAAACACTTTTTCGTATACCCCGATCATATGGGGCTCTGAGCAGCGATCCAAAAATTCCTCTATCTCAACCCATTCCACAGCGCTGTTTTCATCGGGTTTTATACGAATCGGCTGGTCAAAAGGCGCAATCAGTACGTAGGCAACTGAAAAATGCCTGTGAGAAGCTATGGCTTTTCCCTTTTTTTCATGGGCCGGCACCGGCAAAAGATCCAGGCTGAGGATACCTCCATAATAGGGCTGAACCTTGGTGATGCCGGTTTCTTCTTTTGCCTCCCGAACCGCCGCCGCCAGCAGATCTCTTTCGCCGTCAGCATGCCCTCCCGTCCAGGAAAGAGAGCGGTAAATATTATGATACACCGCCAGCACCCGCTTCAATTCAGGATCCAGGATCATAGCAGAGGCCGTCAGATGCCCTTCCTCCCGTTCTCTGTAAAAAGGGCGGTCCCCTTCTTTGGCAAGTATTTGCAAAAGCGCCTCTTTCAAGGCGCTTTCTTCTTCATCCGCAAAAGAAAACCGGCTCGGATCAAAAAAATCCAAAGCTTCTATTATATCCATCGTCCTCTCCTGTCTTTCCCTTCATCCGGGGATTTTTCCATTTTCTAAATCCCCGGGCCCAGCATCTTTTTTCGCAGAAAGCGTTTCTGATATTTGATACCCGCAAAATCCGCGATCCTTGCGTATACGCTCAGATTGGCCACGCTTCCCACGGCCCCCACAAGGGGAATCCCCTGAACGAATTTCGCCGTCAGCATCGCGGCGGAAAGGGTTTCCGACGCTCTTTCCAGCGCTTCCTGGTAAAGCACCTCCCGGTCCTGCTCGGATAGAGCTTCTTCTGTTTCTTCCTGCCCCCTGCCATCCTCCGGCAGGTCTTCTAAAATATAACTCCAGCCGCTGTCCGGTTTTCGCAGTTCTTCCGTTTTTTCTCCGGCTTCCTTCTGTCTTTCCTTACATTCCATGGGATCTTCAGAGGAAAAATGAGAAAAGTCTCCTGACGCCAGGGCCCTTTGCAGATCCATTTCATCTCCCTGCAGATCCAGGTAAAGGCTGTACTTGCGTTTTTCCTCTCCTTCAGACAGCGCCGCACAGATCAGATTGAGCACGTAGATTTTTTCCTCCCGGGAATCATAAGAAAATCCGTAGCGCAGCGCCGTTTCATATACGCCCTTTAAAAGAACTGCAAGAAACAGAGGAATATCCGGCAGCCCAATGCCAAACAAACCCAAGACCGTTCCCTCTGCCGCCGCCATTCCCTTTCCGGCGGTGTGAGTCCTTCGGATGTCCTTTTCCATTTCCTTCAAAGCTTTTTCGGGGCGGTTTCCATAATCGGTCATATCCTGATTCATCCGGTACATGGCTTCAAGGCGTTCTTTATCATAGGTTTTTTCGATCGCAGCCGTCCCTTTTTCAAAAACCGTTTCAAAGCCTTTATAAAAAGCGGCTGTTAAAGTGGTTTTCAATTTTTCAGGCACTTTTTCTCTGACTTTTTCTTTCATCGCTTCCACTCTGGCGATGTTGCGTTTTTTCTTTTCCAGCTCTTTGTTTTCCAGCTTTTCCAGCCTTTGCAGCTGTTTTCTAAGGGCCTTCTGCCTTTTTCGCTGCTGCGGGTTCATTTTCTCTGTCATTTTTCCCCTCCTTTCTCTTTCGCCTGCCGCTTTTCGACCCGTGGAAATAGGTGGCTTTCCTTGTTACATTTTATTATACACGATTCTCCTATACCCTTCCATGACTTCAAGGATAATTCACAGATTTTCGTGATCTCATTCATTGTTTTTATATAAATTCTTTACACGTTGTTTTCCTTTTCTTCAAAAGGACTTCTTAAAACCTCCACAAACCTGTCACATATCTTGCTTATTATGTACTCGTTGAAATAAATACGACCACCCTAAATCAACAACGATTCATCAAAAGGCTGTTTCCTTTCCCCCCTCATTCGGAAACAGCCTTACTCCTTTTTTGTGCTTTTTTTATACTGTTTTTTTACGTTCCTGCTTTTGCCGGTATAAAGAACGGTCTGCTTTCTCCCTTAAATCAGCGAGACTTTCCATGCTAAGAGGTGCTTCCTGGGAAAATTCCGCAAATGCCCAGCCGCATGACACGCCCCGGGAAGGAAGACCCGGATCCCAGTGAAGAGATATCTCCTGCTGAAAATCCGTCAAAAGCGCCGGGATGGCCAAAACCGATTTTCCCGTAAGAATCACGGCAAATTCATCTCCTCCTATACGGTAACAGCCCTCCGCACAGCTGAAAACCCTTTTGATACAGCGCGCTGCTGTGTATATTGCCCAATCTCCCATATAATGGCCTCTTTGATCGTTGATTTGCTTCAGATCATCTACATCAAACACCACGAAAGCGATTCTTTCCGCCCCGCTCTGGGCTAAAGCGGTCAAATGATTTTCAAACGCATTCCTGTTTAAAAGCTCTGTCATACTGTCCTCTACCGCAAGCTGGCGATAAAGATCAGCGGACTCTTTTACTTTCCAGAATTGGCCGAAGGAAACGGCTATATCGATAATCAGGCCCAGTATCAAAATCGACAAGCCCACCATATACAGCTGTGTGCTGTTGGTAGCCACAAGCCGATCCATATAGTACAGCGCGATGGAAATCAGTCCCAAAACATAAATAGTCAACATTCCCAGAAAGGTAAAGCGCAAATTCCGGTTCTTTTGCCGGATGACGCTTTTCCATAGAGCTAAGGTAGCGGCGGGAAGACTTATAACGGTAAGAACATGTACGGCGACCGCCGTATTTTGAATCTGCATCAGCCCCGTCATATGAAGGACAAAGGAAACGCCGGCATTGATCAGCATCCCCCAGATCAACACATCAAGAAGCCTTCTGCAGTTCATCGTTATAAGCCGGATATAAATCAGAAACGGTACCTGTAATAAGTAGAACGCAGCATAGCTTAGAAAGTATGACAGGGCGTAATTGCCGCCGTTTATCGTGGTGATTTTAGAATCCAAAATAATCCAGGCTCCCGACAGCAGCAAAAATAATGTGAATGCCAGCAAGGGCCTGTACATGGCGCTCTTCCACCGCTTCAAAAGCGCTGCGGCAAGCAGCGCCAGCAGCGCCAGCATCAGGCAGATTATGCAAAATAAGATGTCGAATATATGCGCCCTAAGAAGCGTATACCGGATAGAGCCGGGAGCATCCAGCAAAATGCTTTCCACCGTGTACTGACCGCCACCATACACATAAAATTCTATGGTAAGCTCTTTGGCATCTGCAAAGCTTGATGCGGGTATAAAATGCCACATGCTTCCCAGCGCGTGGCGGCGTCCCTGTGCGGCTTCATAAATCAGAGCCTCGTCTGCCCAAACCTGCACCGATGCGTAGCGGCTCCTCAGAGCAAGCACATATTGGGCGTTCTGCTTTTCCTCCTCCGTCACTTCTCGCTGCAAAATCAGGGATTCTTCTTCTTGCATGTCTATAGTGCAGGGCAGCGCTTCAATGGGCTCCCACGTATCCTCCAGAAAAAAAGCCCAGCCCGTATCAAGCCGCTGTGCCTGCGATTTTTTCAATCCCTCCAGTTCCGTCGCAAACAGGAAGGACGAAGCTACCGCCATGAAAATCACGATTCCTGCAGCCGCAAAAACGAACCGGCCTTGCCAACTTGAAATAGCGGCATTCATGCGCTTTTTCCTCATCATAAACAATGGATCTCCTTATCCCGTTTATTGCTTTTATCGCGTATTTTGCTATGCCCGCTAAATATATAAACTATCAATCGAATCAGAGCACGTCAACGGCAAGTGTATTTTTTGACTCTCTGTGCGTCTAAATATCATCAATCCCGGGAAAACATCGAAAAATCAGCGCTTCCCAATCCTTCATAAACATATTTTCCTTCAAATACACAAAGTTGAACTCCCCGGACATCTCTGGCCCCTCCAGTTTCAAAAGCTGTAATTTTCCTGCTTTCAGCTCTTTCTCCACCACGAGCCTGTATAAAAATCCAATACCCATTCCTCTTTCTAAAAGGCGTTTCATAACGGAAAAATCGCTGATCTGGGTGACGGTAGCAAAGCTTTGCAGCGATTCATTTTCTCCCTGAAGATAACGCTCAAAAATCGCCCTGGTGCCTGAACCCGGTTCTCTGATCAAAAGCCTCTGGGAAAACAGCTCCTTCAGGGAAACGGTTCTTTGGGCCAGAGGATGTCCGGCGGCGCATACCCCTACAAAGGCTTCCTTCCGGTAAGGCCTGTATCCGTATTTCTGTTTGTCAAAAAAACCTTCCAAAAGAACAAAATCCAGCTTCCCCTGATCCAGCGCCTGTAAAAGCTCATCCGTATTATCTACCAAAAGAGACAGATTCCCATTTTCCGCTTCCTTCAAAAGGTTCTCTACCACAGGCGCCATCAGATATTCGCCGATGGTTTTTGTGGCGCCGATACGAAGCGTCAGCGGTTCCTGTTCCAGCATAAGAAGCCTGATCCGCTCGCTGTTATAGGAAAGAGAACGAGCGCCCTCCCGAAGCTGTTTTCCTTTTGCCGTCAGTTCCAGCGCTTTTCCCTGATAGGAAAACAGCCTGCACCCGTAATAACGTTCCAAAAAACGGATGTGCTGGGTCACGGCAGGCTGTGTGACGCACAGCTTTTCCGCCGCCCTGGTATAATTCATGGTCTCACATAGTGTCAAAAAGGTCTGAAGACGATAATCCAGCATTTTTTTCTCCTCGCATCTATGTATTATTTTAATTTATTATAAAATAATTATTTATAATTTTATTTTATAAAACTTCCCTGGTAAAATCAATCTGTCCCATATAGTATTTTTTCCCAGTCTATCAATAAAAGCGCGCTAAGCCGCAGAGAGGAGCCTCTTATGAAACAAGCTAAATCCATTTTCCCCGGCCTAATTTACTGCCTGATCATCGCCCTGCCCTGCTGGTTTTTAGGCAAACAGTTTCCTGTGATCGGAGGGCCTGTCTTCGCCATATTGGCAGGAATGCTCCTTGCCATGTTTTTGCATCCCGGCGACATAACAAAACCCGGTATTGCCTACACTTCCAAAAAAATCCTTCAATATGCGGTTATTTTGCTGGGCTTCGGCCTGAATCTGTCGGAAATCGCAAGGGTTGGCCTTCAGTCCCTTCCCGTGATCATTTCCACCATCGCCACTTCCCTGATTATCTCCTTTGTACTGTTTAAAGCCATGAAAATGGATTCTCACATTTCCATTCTCATCGGCGTAGGCTCCTCCATCTGCGGCGGCTCCGCCATCGCCGCCACCGCTCCCGTCATCAGAGCCAGCGACGAGAAAATCGCCCAGGCCATTTCCGTCATATTTCTGTTCAACGTAATCGCCGCCTTGATTTTTCCCACCCTCGGCGGGATCCTGGGGCTGTCTGATGAGGGCTTTGCCCTGTTTGCCGGAACCGCCGTCAATGATACTTCCTCCGTAACGGCTGCGGCCTCTGCCTGGGACGGTATGCATCCCGGATCCAATACCCTGGATGGCGCTACCATCGTAAAGCTCACCCGCACCCTGGCGATTATTCCCATTACCCTTGTTCTGGCGCTGCTCCAGGGAAGAGCGGCCCGCCAAAACGCCCAAACCCAAGAAGGCGGCAGCTTTTCTCTGAAAAAGGTCTTTCCCTTCTTCATCCTTTTCTTCGTCCTGGCCTCTGTTATCACAACGATATGCTCTCTGAGCGGTATGGACGCCGGCGTATTCAGTCCTCTGAAGGAGCTGTCAAAGTTTTTCATCATCATGGCCATGGCTGCCATCGGACTGAACACCAATCTGATCAAGCTGATCAAAACCGGCGGAAAACCGATTTTCATGGGCTTTTGCTGCTGGATCGCCATCGCCTTTGTCAGCCTTGGCATGCAGCGCCTTATCGGCATATTTTAAAAGCTGAAAAAACCCCTGCCCTTTAAAGCCTTTACTCAATTGCACCATGCGACTATCGCATGGTTTTCTTATTACAAAAAACGTCTGCGGGTCTTTTTTAATATAAAACCGCAGACATGTCTTTTTCTTTTGAGACGGCTCCTTTCTCCTGGAAAACTCTTGACAGGGCCTTTTCTTTAATGATAAAATCTCAAAGTACGAAATCTTTTCTCAGAGCGCGCTATGCGCCTTTTTGCTACTGTGGCTCAGTCGGTAGAGCAGCTGATTCGTAATCAGCAGGTCGCCGGTTCGAATCCGGCCAGTAGCTCCATAAAGAGGGTGTCCCAAAAGTCATGAAATGACTTGAGGGGATACCCTCTTTGCTTTTCATGGATGAGCGACGGGAGATACGGCCTCGCTCGTCAGGTGGGAGCATTCAGGCCGCCCACGATATCCTCCAGGCCGTACAGGCGCAGATGGTCGTTCTGCTCTGCCTCACGCAGGATGCGCTGGTCAAAGCCGGATTTCGAAAAGAGGGCATAGAAAAACTCTGCCTGCTTTTTCAGCGGCGAGAGCTTGGCGGCTGTATCCAGATACTCTCCATAGCGGAAAGGCTGGCCCCTGAATTTGCACTCGCCCACAAGATACTGCTTCCTGTCTCGGGAGAGAGCCACCAGGTCGATTTCTGTCTCCGCCGTGCGCAGCTGCTCCGGCGCCCCGGGGTCACGAACGGTGGTTTTTCCGAACCAGCGTCCCATTTGGTCGTAGCGAAAGGGCAGCTGATTTGCTCGCTGCAGTTTCGTCACGAACTGCCGGCAGATATTCTCGAAGGGGGCGGCAGCAAACTCATGGAGCATGGGCTGGATGGCATACTGATAGACGCCGTCCACATCGCCCGCCTCCAAATCAGAATAGTGGGTAAAGGCGAAGGCGTACCAGAACCGGAAGAAGTTGTCCGTCAGCTGATAGATGCCACGGCTGTTGTTCGCTTTTTCCTTGGTTCCGGTATCCACGGAAAACTCCCTGGCCACGATACCCAGCTCGATCAGGTTGCGGAGATAGACGCTGGTCTTGGAGGTATCCTCCACCAAAGACTTCTGGCTGATTTCGCTCAGGCGAGTGCCGCCCAGTGCCACAGCCTGAATCAGCGCATTGTAGAGAGGGGTTTCCCTCAGCTCCTGACGAAGCAGGAAGTCCGCCTCGCTGTAAAGGACGCAGCCCTTGGTGAGGATATTCTGCCTGATGTTCTCGTCCAGCGACAGCTTCGGGTCGAACTGGCGCAGATAGTGGGGAATGCCACCCAGAATCGCATAGGAAAGCACCTTGTCACCAGGGGAGTAGTCCGGGAAGAACCTCGCAGCGTCATAAAAGCCCATCTCCGTCATCTTGTAGATGCCAGTCGCCCGTCCGTACAATGGATTCTTCTCTGACAGCAGCTCCTTCTCCATAAAGCTCATAGCGCTGCCGCAGAGGACAATCATCACATTGGCGTCCTTCAGCGCCTCATCCCAGAGATTTTGGAGAATAGAAGGGATAGCAGAGTTGTCCTTACACATATAGGGAAACTCGTCGATGACCAGCAGCCGTTTTGCCTCTCCGTAAGGCAGCTCCGGTACGGCACGGAAGGCCCGCTCCCAGTCGGGAAACTGATCCAGATACTGCCTGGCCGGAGGATTTTCCCGCAGCAGCTTATCCGAGAAATTTTTCAGCTGCAGCCGGTCGGTACACTCCTGGCAGGCGAAAAACACATGGGGCTTTCCCTTGCAGAACTGGCGCAGGGTTTCCGTTTTGCCCACACGACGGCGACCATAGAGGACGATAAGCTGCCCGCCCGAAGCTTTATAGCGGCTCTCCAGGAAGTTCAGTTCTGCTTCTCTTCCGATGAACATAGAACACCCTCCATTCTAATCGTGATTTACTAAATCGTGATTTGATATTATTATATCATCTTCCATGGAAAAAGCAAGGGAAACCCTGCGACAGGGAAACGCCCTTTCCGAATTTTCTCGACTTTCTCTGAAATTCGGCAATTGGGACAAATATA
>CALWZU010000089.1 GCA_944386095.1 uncultured Clostridia bacterium
CAGCTTCAGATCTATAACCGCAGGGATTACAATCAGTTCCCTATGAGACCTTTGGGGTGGAAATCACCGCAGACTATCCTAAGGGAATTTATTACTTGGGGTGTAACATATGTTTGACAAACCTACAGGCGAAAAAGGAGATTTGTTGATAAAATATTGCATATATATACATTTTGGATTATAATAAAAACATTCGCATCCAGAAAATTGATTGCCATGGAAAGGAGACGCGTCCCGTGATTAAATTAGTCAATGTTAACAAGTATTTCGGTAACCTTCATGTTTTGAAAGATATCAACCTGCAGGTTGCGGAGGGGGAAAAGCTTGTCATCATCGGGCCGTCCGGTTCAGGCAAAAGTACAACTGTCCGTTGTATGAATTTTTTGGAGGAGCCCACATCCGGAGAGGTATATATAAACGGTGTGCAGCTCACGCATAAAAATAAGACGGAAATCATACGCACCTCGATTGCCATGGTATTTCAGCAGTTTAATCTTTATCCGCACAAGACGGTGCTGGAAAATCTGACTTTGGCCCCGATCAAGCTGCAGAAGGTTCCCAAGGAGGAAGCGGAGGAAAGGGCGTACAAGTATCTTGACATCGTCGGTCTCAGGGAAAAGGCGAAAAATTATCCCGCCACTCTTTCCGGCGGTCAGCAGCAGCGTGTGGCGATTGCCAGGGCTTTGTGCTCCCGGGCAAAGATCATCCTGTTTGACGAGCCTACCTCGGCCCTGGATCCGGAAACCGTTCAGGAGGTACTGGACGTGATGATCCGGCTTGCCAATGAAAAAAACATCACCATGGTGATCGTTACCCATGAAATGGGCTTTGCCCGTCAGGTGGCGGACCGGGTGATTTTCATGGATGACGGCCGTATCATCGAAGAGGGAACGCCTGAGCATTTCTTCGATAACCCCACGGAAGAAAGAACCAAGGCATTTTTGAGTAAGATACTGCGTTGATTTGCCGGAATGTAAAGGAGGAGAAAGGATGAATTTGAAAAAACTGATGACCCTGCTTTTGGCAGGCGTAATGTGTGTGGCTCTTGCCGCCTGCGGCGGAGGCGGCGAGTCCGGCGGTGACGGCGCTTCCGGAAATACACCTGAAAATCTGACAGAAGATGTACAGGCTATCGTAGACAGAGGCGTTCTGCGGGTAGGCGTAAAGACCGACGTACCGGGCTTTGGCTATCAGGATGTGCTTTCTGAGGAATATTCCGGCCTTGAAATCGATTTGGCAAACAAAATCGCTGAAAGCCTGGGCATCGACGAGGTGGAATGCATTGCTGTTACAGCCGCCACAAGAGGCCAGCTCTTGGATTCCGGCGATATCGATATGGTAATCGCTACCTTTACCATCACAGAAGAACGTAAGAGCAGCTGGAACTTCACAACGCCTTATTATACGGACGCTGTTTCCCTGCTGGTCAAAACCGACAGCGGCATTTCCCAGTACGCAGATCTGGATGGCAAGATGATCGGCGTATCCACAGGCTCCACTTCCATGGAGGCCCTGATCGCAGCCGCTGCTGAAAACGGCGTGACCCTCACAAAAGAATCCAACTTCTCCGAATATGCTACATATCCGGAAATCAAAACAGCTCTTGACGCAGGCCGGGTTGACGCCTTCTGCGTAGACGGCTCCATCCTGTCCGGGTATCTGGATGATACGGTTGTGCTTTTGGATTCCATTCGTTTTTCACCCCAGGAATATGGAATTGCCACCAAGCTGTCCAACACCGGTCTTGCCGAATATCTGGATGGCCTTGTAAACACCTGGCTTGAGGATGGCACCATTGATCAGATGATCAGCGACAATGGCGTTGCCGCGTCTTTTGAAGAATAATCCATTACTGAAATCATCATTGTTCTGATAAGAAGCCGGAGCGGATGCTCCGGCTCTTTCAGGAGCATTCTGGCTTTTTCAGGATCCTCCTGAAGGAGCATATGTTCTAACGAAGGAGGGCTCCTTTATGATTGAACAGATTTTGACCCCCTGGCGCTGGGAAAACCTGTTTGTAGAGTGGCCGACGCTTCTCCGGGCATTTATTACTACCCTGGAGGCCAGTGTCCTGGCTTTGCTTTTGGCTCTGGCGCTGGGTGTTGTGTTCGGTCTGATGTCATCTGCTCGTCATCGTCTGCCTCGGGCAGTCGCTCGTGTATACGTAGAATTTTTCCAGAATACACCCCTGATGATACAGCTGTTTTTTGTATTCTTCGCGCTGCCGTATGCGGGTGTTTCCCTGGATTCCTTCGCGTGCGGCGTTCTGTGTGTAGGCGTTTATACAGGGGCCTACATTTCAGAGGTGGTCCGGGCAGGGATCGGTTCGATCCCGAAGGGACAGTTTGAAGCAGCGCATTCCCAGGGCTTTACCTATTTGCAGACCATGACCGTGATCATATTGCCCCAGACGGTGAAAATCATTTTGCCGCCTCTGGTCAATCAATGTGCGAATCTGATTAAAAACACCTCCGTTCTGGCCATGATCGCCGGAGGAGATTTAATGTACGTTGCCAATAACTGGGCCACTAACGGAGACGCCAGCTACGGCCCGGCTTATCTGATCACGGGTATTTTGTACTTCTGCCTGTGCTTCCCGCTTTCCAGCTGGGCAAGAAGGCATGAGGAAAAACTGAAGCGGCAGGATGTGCAGACCGCCGGAGATAATGCAGGGAAGGAGGTTATGGCAGCATGATCGAATATTTGACCAGCCTTTTTTCCTCTACGATCCTGATGTATTTGCTGAAGGGCTTTGGTATTACCCTGAAGGTAGCGATCATCGCAATCCTCCTGTCCATTGCCATCGGCGCTGTATTGGGCCTGATCCGTTCCTACGCCCCAAAACCTCTGCGGCTTTTGTCGGGCTTTTACATCGAGTGGTTCCGAAACACGCCCAATCTGCTTTGGGTAATGGTGTGCTTTATCGCCGCTCCTCTTCCCAGCGACTGGTCCCGCTGCGCGATGGCCTATGTGCTGTTTACATCGGCTATGATGGCGGAAATCGTAAGAGGCGGACTGAACTCCATCCCAAAGGGACAGTTTGAAGCGGCGCATTCCCAGGGCTTTACGATGGTGGGCACACTGTGGTATATCATTCTTCCTCAGTGCTTCCGTCATATCGTTCCCACCATGCTCAGTCAGATTATCACCGTTATCAAGGATACCTCCTTTATGGCCCAGGTAGCGGTAGCAGAACTGCTGTTCAGAACCAAGAATCTGATGAGCATCTTCTATAACGTAATGGGCCGGCAGATCACGGCGATGGACGTGTTCCTGCTGTTTGGCTTTGCCATGCTTTTATATTTTGTGGTGAACTTTACCCTTTCCTGCCTGGTGCGGTATTTGCAGAAAAAGGACAGCGTCAGCAGTCATCTGTAAAGGGGATTTTGAAACCTGTTTTTCGGATTGTAAAGAAATAGACGGTGCGGCTCTGTTAATAAAGAGCGGCGCCGTTTTTTTATGGAGGGAGGGAAGAGACAAAAGCGCTGAGATGGCGCCCGGGCAGCCGGGGGCTGTTTTTGCGCTTTGCCTTTCCCCAGAAGCCGGTCTTTGCTCAGCGCAAAAGGGGGAAAAAGGATTTCGAGGAAAAAAGAGGCCGCTGCTTTGGCAGAAGGAAGTCTGCTTTGGCAGCGGTCTTTTTTAAAGTTTTTATCTATATGAAAATGTAGGGAGGAACAAGGTTTTTATCAGAGGGGGCCAGGTCACTGGTTTGCCTCGCCCAGGACCACGTCGAAGTCCATGCTTTTTCCATCGCGGTAAACCGTCAGGGTAATGGTATCGCCTGCGTTGTATTTATCCCGTTCATTGTTCAGCTCATTCATGCTGGTGATGACCTGGTCGTTGACTGCGGTGATGATGTCGCCGGCCCGCAGGCCTGAATCCGCCGCTCCTGATTCAGGGTCGATGTAGCGGATGTACACCCCTCTTGGCAGATTGTAGTAGGCGGAGATCTGAGCGGTCACGTCCTCTCCTGTCAGCCCGATCAGGGGCCTTCCGGTTACATAGCCGTTGTTGATCAGTTCCTCTACGATAGGGATGGCTGTATTGATGGGGATGGCAAAGCCCAGTCCCTCGGTGTAGGTGGAGCCGATTTTTGCGGAAGTAATGCCGATGACGTTGCCGTTTCCGTCCACAAGAGGCCCGCCGGAATTGCCCGGATTGATGGAAGCGTCTGTTTGGATGAAGGTCATGGTTTTACCGTCGATTTCGATTTCCCGTCCCAGGGCGGAAATGATGCCTTCTGTAGCGGAACCGGCCAGGGTAAGGCCCAGAGGATTGCCGATGACCAGAGCGGTCTGTCCCTGCACCAGTTCATCGGAATCACCGAATTCCGCAGGGGTCAAGCCGGAGGCTTCGATTTGTATGACGGCAAGATCGGTGGTGGCGTCTTCCCCTTTGACGGTTGCGGGATATTCCGTTCCGTCGCTGAGGGTGACGGTGATGGACTGGGCGCCGTCGATGACATGCTGATTGGTGATAATGTAGCCGTTTTCCGTCAGAACGATGCCGGAACCGCCGGAGGAACCGTTATAGCTGGCAGCGGTGATGCCCACTACGGAAGGAAGGACCTTCTGGATGATCTGGGGTGTGCTCAGAGCGCCGTCTGAGGAGGCTACGTTGGTGGCGGCGTCATTGCTCCGGCCGCTGACCTGTTCGATCTGGAAATCATCGTTGGAAGCGGCGCCCAGACTGCCCTGGGTATAGGCCACATAACCGGCGATGGAGCCTACGGATACGATGCACATACAAAGCACCAGGGCGCAGCCCTTCAAAAGGAACCTGCCCAGAGGGCTCTTCGGGCCTTTTCCGCTGCCCGGGGAAGAGGAAGCCCTGCTGGACTGCGCACCGTAAAGGTTATACAGCCGCCTTTGACGTTCCCGGTCGGCAAAGTCTCCGCCGGTGTGCGCTTCGGTTTTGGAAGAGGCCTGCCCCTGTGAGGTGCCGGAAGAATTTGTATCAGGAAAAGGATGATGGTTTCTGACATCGATCATAAGGATCGCTCCTTTCAAATGATAGTATTTTTTGTTTATGCTGATATGTATGCAGCTTGTTTTGTCCTTATGGTGCCATCATAAAGGGAAAGTATGAAGATACCGTGACAAAAACCAAACGATTCCTCAAATGTCATTTTTCTTGCGAAAGAGGCGGTTGTACTATATAATTGCAATGACAAAGGCCCGCAAAGCCTGCTATTTTCAGAAAAACAAATAAAAGCGAATGAGGAAAGAGATTTTATGGAGCAATTATGGGAAAGCATAAACGGCGCCCCGGCGGGCAAGCTGTTTTTGACATTGGCGGTGCTTGTGGCCGTTTTGATCGCAGCCTGGCTGCTTTTGAGGAATCTGCGGCTTTGGTACTGGAAAACAGATCAGGTGATCGGCAAGCTGGATCAGGTAAATCGCCGGATGCAGGAAATGGAAGAAAACCTGGACAAAATCAAGGTCAGCACGGAAATTCTTTTAAACCGGGACGTCCGGTATCTGGGCCCTGTTTCGGAAACAGA
>CALWZU010000090.1 GCA_944386095.1 uncultured Clostridia bacterium
CGGGACTATATGCTGGAGCTTTTGGAGGAGAATTTCAGGGACATCGCTACCTGGGAAGTGCCAACGGGCAGCTTTTTCGTCTGGATGAAGGTGAGCCAGAACGTCCAGGTCAATAAGATTTTTGAAAAGGCTCTGAAGGAAAATCTCCTGATCAATCCCGGCAGCATCTATGATTTTTACCAGAGCCAGTATATTCGGCTTTCCTACGCCTACGCTTCTTTGCATCAGATGAAAAAGGGGCTTGTCAAGCTTGCGAAAATCATTTTTTCCGAACAGAAAAATCAGATCCGTTAGCCGGGAAAGGCAAAAAAGCGGAAAAATCAGCAGCGCCCAAGGTTTTTTTCGTTTCATTTTCCGGCCTGATCCGGAGAGGGGGAAGGGAAAATTGGGTTTGACAAGGCTCTTTTCCCGTGTTATACGTGTAAATTAAGCAAAGGAAAACCCAAAAGGAGGAATGAGAAAATGGTAAAGACACTGGCAGCTCCCAGCAAATATTTTCAGGGCGCGGACATTTTGAAGGATTTGCATCAGTACGTAGGCTTCATCGGCGAAAAATTCATCGTTTTGTCCGACGACATCGTCATTGAAATCGTCAGAGACAAGATCCGGCAGGGCTTTCAGGATACCCAGGCAAGCTGGGAATACATCCGTTTCGGAGGGGAATCCACCCAGGCGGAGGCTCAGCGGATCGTGGATATTGCCAAAAGGGACAAGCATGACGGCATCATCGGTATCGGAGGCGGCAAGGTAACGGATACCGCCAAGCTGGTTGCGGATATGTGCGGTCTGCCGGTGGTGATCATTCCTACGGCGGCGGCCACTGACGCCCCCTGCAGCGCCATGTCCGTCATTTACGACGAGGACGGCACCTTTGTGGTTTCCAAGCGCATGAAAAAGAATCCCGATGTGGTCCTTGTGGATACCCAGGTCATTGCGGAAGCGCCTCTGAGAACCTTTATCGCCGGTGTGGGAGACGCGTTTGCCTGCTACTATGAAGCCAGAGCCTGCCGGAGCGCCGGCTCCATGAACTATATCGGCGGACTGGGAACCCAGGCGGCCTATACCATTGCGACCCTGTGCAATCAGGCGCTGCGGGAAAACGCGGTAGAGGCGAAAAAAGCCGTGGAAGGCAAAAAATCCACCGAGGCTTTGGAAAAGACAGTAGAGGCCATTATCTACATGGGAGGCGTGGGCTTTGAAAATAACGGCTGCGCCATCGCTCACGGGGTATATAACGGCATGACGGCTGTGATCAAGCCTTTCCATGCCATGCACGGAGAGGCGGTTGCCGTGGGTACGCTGATCCAGCTTGCGGCGGAAAAGATCGACCGGGCCGAATACGACGATATCCTGGGATTTTTCAGAGAAGTAGGCCTGCCTGTGTGCCTGGAGGATCTGGGCGTGGAAAAGGTTACCGACCAGCTGATCATGGAGATCGCCCAGGCGGGATGCACCGTCAGCCCCAATGCTCACAAAATGCCTTTTAAAGTAACGCCCCAGGTGCTTTACGACGCCATCCAGGTGGTGCAGGAAAGAAGCAGATAAAATGAATTCCTCCGGTCCCGGCCGGGGGAAAATGAAGGAACAGACCATATAGGGCCATGAGGGAAAAGGGATTTGTCCTCCATGGTTCCCCACCAAAAGAAAAACGCCGTATTCCGGAGAAAAAGGCAGCTATGCCAAATCCGGTAAACGGCGTTTTTTATTTTTTTTCAGATCGGAGCCGGAGGCTTCCCGCTGTTTTTTAAAGGAGAGACGATTATCAGATTTGTCAGACAATAACGGGATAAGCGGGAAGATCAGGGAGGCGAAAAATTTTTTTCTGAAAAAATTTGGGAAATTTCGGGAAAATGCACAAAACCGGGAGCGCCTTAACAGGATTTTTATTTGCATATGCTAATGCTATGTTAATAGAAGTAATTTTCAGAAAAATTCAATTATTCCCAATATTTTCGCTAAAAAATGTCGGAATATGTTTGAAACGATAGAAAAGAGATGAATGGATGGGAACAAAGAGTGGAAAAAAGATAAAGGCAAAAAAAGGGGAAATTTAAAAACGTTGAAATTTCAGCTTTTATGAAATGCCGGGGAAATTCTTGAGAAGCGCAAAAAAACAAATGGTTGGTTTTGCCCTGGGAAATTGGTTGGTTACTTTTCAGAAAATTGTCATTAAAATATGACTACATTCACACATAATTGTTAAGAACTTTTAGCAATTCCCAATACAAAAATGACAGTTATAAGGAGGGTTAACATGAGGAAAGCCTATGTGAATGGCGTCGTTTATACGATGAAGGAGGAAAACGATACATGCACCGCCTTTGTTGTGGAAGACGGCAAGTTCATTTACTGCGGTACTGATGAGGAGGCAAAGGCCATCGCCGGAGGCGAGGCGGAAGACCTTCATGGAAAGACCGTTCTGCCCGGCTTTACGGACACCCATCAGCACGTTCTGGCCTATGCCAGAGATTTGCACAAGCTGAACCTGAAAAACGTGACATCTTTGCAGGAGCTTAAGGATATGATCCGGGAAAAGGCCGCCGGTCTGGAAAAAGGCGAATGGATCCAGGGGACAGGCTTTGACCAGGAAAAATTCGACGAGCCGGTTCTGCCGACAAAGGAAGATCTGGATGAGGCCGCCCCTGATAATCCGGTTTTGATCACCAGATACTGCCTGCATGTGAATGTGGCAAACAGCATGGCGTTAAAAATGGGCGGCATCGACAGAAACTTCGTTCCCGCCGTGGACAATACCGTTGAATTCGGCCCGGACGGGGAGCCCACAGGAAGGCTCTGGGACCAGGCGGCGGCAGATCTGTCCGCGCTGATTCCCGACAAAAACGCCACGCACCAGGCCAGAAAGGACGCTGTAGCCCTTGCCTGCAGGGAACTGAACAAGGTAGGGATCATCGGCGTACACCCCATTCAAGGCAAGCACTGCGACCTGTTTGAAGATACCAGCATCTATCAGGATCTGGAAAAAGAGGGCCGTCTCACCGCCAGAGTGTATCTGGGCTTTGACGAGTATCCCGGCTGCGCCATCAGAAGATGCCTGGGAGACAGCATGGTAAAATACGGCTTTTATAAAATCTATACAGACGGCAGTCTGGGGGCCAGATCTGCTCTGCTTAACGAGCCTTATTCCGACGATCCTCAGCAGATCGGCGTTACCAATTATCCTCAGGAGGAGCTGGATGCCAAAATTCAGGAGGCCTACGACATGGATCTGCAGATCGGCGTTCACGCCATCGGCGACCGGTCTATCGAAATGCTGGTGGAATCCCTGGAAAAGGCATATTTTGCCAATCCTAAAAAGGATGTCCGTTTCAGGATGATCCATATGTCCCTTTTGAATGAAAACATCATCGAACGGATGAAGCGCCTGCCGGTGATCATCGACATCCAGCCCATGTTCGTATCCACTAACGTGAGATGGTCTGAATCCAGAGTGGGACATGAAAGAGCCAAATACAACTATTGCTGGAAGAGACTGATCAACGAGGGCTTTATGCTTACCGCCGGATCCGACTCTCCCATTGAGACCTTCAATCCCATGATGGGCACCTATGCCATTGTTACCAGACAGGGCCTGGACGGCTATCCGGAGGGCGGCTGGTTCCCGGAAGAAAGAGTAACGCCCTATGAAGCCCTGTGCATGTATACAAAGAACGCCGCCTACGCTTCCTATGAAGAGGACGTCAGAGGCACTATTGAAGAAGGAAAATACGCGGATTTTGTGATTTTAGACAGAGACGTGTTCAAAACGCCTCATAATGAAATCAAGGACATCACCGTTGAAAAAACGTATCTGGGCGGAAGCCTGGTATACGAAAAATAACAGAGGGCTTGAAAAAGCCTTCGGAAGCAGGGAGGAAAGAAATGATTAAACCCGAAGTAAAAGCCTTTGTAAACGGAAAGTTCTACACCATGAAGGAAGAAGGGGACACCTGTGAAGCCGTTGTGGTCAGAGACGGAAAGTTTATGATGTGCGGCACAAACGAAGAAGCAAAGCGCATCGCCAAGGAGCTTGACGCGCCGGTTGTGGATCTGCAGGGAAGAGCGATAGTACCGGGCTTCATCGACATCCATCAGCATGTGCAGGCCTTTGCCCAGAACCTGCAGAAGGTCAATCTGCGGGATGTGACCTCGCTGGAGGAGCTTCAGGAGAGAATCCGGGAAAGAGCCAAGATCACGCCTAAAGGAAAGCTGATCCAGGGCGCCGCCTTCGACCATGAAAAATTCAAGGTGCCGGTACTGCCTACCAAGGAAGATCTGGATAAGGCGGCTCCGGACAATCCGGTCATCATCCAGAGATACTGCGTTCACACCAATGTGGCCAACAGCATGGCGCTGGAAATGGCAGGCATTAAAAAGGGCTTTGTTCCTTCAAGACCGGGCACGGTAGAATTCGGCGAGGACGGAGAGCCTACGGGAAGACTCTGGGAACAGGCCGCGGCGGATCTGGTCAGCACCATCCAGGAGGGCGGCGTACCCTATGAAGAGATCAAGGACATGGTGGCCATGGCCCTGAAGGAATCCACCAAATTCGGCATCACCGGCGTTAACCCCATCCAGGGCAAGCTGTGCGATCTGTATGAGGAAACAAGAGTTTATCAGGACCTGAGAGACGAAGGCAGGCTGCCGGTAAGAATCTATATCGGTTATGACGAGTTCCCGGGCATCGGCATGAAGACGGGCCTTGGGGATGAAATGGTCAAATACGGGTTCTATAAAATCTATACGGACGGAAGCCTGGGGGCCAGATCCGCCAGACTCAAGGAGCCCTACAGCGACGATCCCCAGCAGGTGGGGGTTATGAACCACACCCAGGAAGAGCTTAACCAGCTGATCAAAACCGCCTACGACAGAGACCTGCAAATCGGCATCCACGCCATCGGAGACAAGGCCATCGACATGGCTCTGACCGGACTTGAGGCCTGCTACTTTGAAAATCCCAAGGAAGATATCCGTTTCCGTCTGATCCACACCTCACTGATCGATGACGGACTTTTGGAAAGAATGAAGAAGCTGCCGATCATGTGCGATATCCAGCCCACTTACGTTTCCACCAATGTAAGCTGGTCGGATTCCAGAGTCGGCGATCGGGCGAAGAACCTGTTCGCCTGGAGAAGGTTAGTCGATGCGGGATTGATTCTGGCGGGCAGCTCTGATGCGCCGGTAGAACCGATCAATCCTCTTCTGGGCGTATACGCCGCCGTTACCAGGTGCGGCTATGACGGATATCCGGAAGGCGGATGGCATCCTGAAAATAAACTTACCAGATATGAAGCGGTTTCCCTTTATACAAAGAACGCGGCTTACGCTTCCTTCGAGGAAAACATCAAAGGCACCATCGAAGAGGGCAAGTTGGCGGACTTCGCGGTGCTGGATGCCGATGTGTTCCAGGTACCGGAGCTGGAAATCCAGAATATCCAGGTAGTGAAGACCTATTTGTCCGGAAACGAGACCTTTTCCAGAGAATAGGCGGCTGACAGAGACCTACAAGATTATCTGATTTAGGAGGAAAGAATCATGAAGAAAAAAGTTGCTCTTTTATTAGCGGCCGTGATGGTATGCACCCTGTTTGCAGCAGGCTGCGGCGCCAGAGGCGGCGGAGGCGAATCCGGCGGTGACGGAAGCGCTACCTATACCATCCGTATGGCCTACGATATTTCCGAAACCCACGCTTCCCACCTGGCGGCCGAAGAGGTCTTCGTTCCCATGGTAGAAGAAGGCAGTAACGGAGATATCAAGGTAGAGCTTTATCCCAACTCCCAGCTGGGCTCCGTTCCGGAAAACCTGGAATCCATGCGTATGGGCGGCCTTGAAATGTGCTGGGCTTCCGACGCTACCATCGCGGGCTTCGTTCCCGAATGGAACCTGATCGGTCTGCCCTTCCTGTGGACCTCCATCGAAG
>CALWZU010000091.1 GCA_944386095.1 uncultured Clostridia bacterium
GGTGTGGTCTTATGTCAGCGACGGCCCCTACCGAACCTATCGGTGGGGAAAAACCACGCTGGAATTCAAGCACCGGGCCAACCGGGAGATTACGGGGCTTTCTCCCAAAACTATTTTGGTTATCCAAGCGCTCAAGGCCCTGGGGCAGTCCCATATCACACCCCGCGTCCTTCGTACGCTCCGGGCCCGGCTAAGCAAGGAAGAAAAAACCGTCCTGCTCCGGGAATCGGCGGAAGCCACGGCGTGGGTTGCCCGCGCCATCCGGCAGATGGCCGGGGAGGAAACGGAGGAGGCGCGGATCCGCCGTTTGATGGCCCGGACCGGCGTATATCAGTACGGCCTCATCTCTACCGCGCAGATCCCGTTTTACGCGGAAATCCGCAAAATCTGCCAGGAAAACCGCTGCCGCTCTTACGGCGCGACCTGGGCCTGCCCGCCGGGGGCCGGAACCTTTGAGGAATGCCGGAATCGGTGCCTGGAATTTGACCAGGCGATTGTATTCAGCGGAAAATACCGCCTTCAGGATTCTATGGATTACGAAGGGATGAAACAAGGGCACCGCCAGTTTAAGGACTTATGCGACCAAGTATATCAGGTGCTGCGCGACGCTTACCCCAGGCATCTTCTTCTATCCAACGAGGGCTGCATCCGCTGCCAACGCTGCACCTACCCGGAGCAGCCCTGCCGTATGCCGGAGCGGCTGTTCCCCGCCCTGGAAGGGTACGGCATCCAGGTAATGGAATTGGCCAAGGCGGCAGGGCTTCGCTATTACGAGGGGAGCCTCTGGATCTTATATTTTGGAATGTTTTTGCTATAGCTTCTTGCATTCCGCCCTGATGTCGTGTAAACTATGCCCAGAAGCCTTTCTTTTCTAAAAAATCTTATTGGAAGGGAGATTTGTTATGAAAAAGCTTGGATTTGGCCTGATGCGTCTGCCGCTGCTGGATCCGGACGATGAAAAAAGCATTGACATCGAAACGGTTAAAAAAATGGCCGACGCCTTTTTAGCCGCAGGGTTTACTTACTTTGATACAGCAGCCGGCTACCACGAAGGATACAGCGAAATCGCGTTCCGGGAAGCGGTGGCAAAACGCTATCCACGGGACGCTTACACCATTACGGATAAGCTGACTTTGTTCATGCTGAAGGAAAAAGAAGAAATGCCGGGCTTTTTTGCCGGGCAGCTGGAGCGGCTAGGCGTGGATTTTTTGGATTATTACTGGCTCCACGGCCTGGGAACCGACTCATACCGGCAGGCGGAGGATTGGGGCGCCTTTGATTTTATCCAAGAATTAAAGGAGGCCGGAAAAGTCAAGCATCTAGGCTTCTCCTTCCACGGGGACGCCCAGCTGCTGGATCAAATCCTGACCGAACATCCGGAAATGGAATATGTGCAGATCCAGCTGAATTATCTGGACTGGGAGGACGAAAAAATCCAGTCCCGGCTCTGTTATGAAACCGCTGCCCGGCACGGAAAGCCGGTGATTGTCATGGAGCCGGTCAAGGGAGGCTGCCTAGCCACCATCCCGGAGGAAGCGGAAACGCTGCTGCGCCGCTGCCATCCGGACGCCTCCATGGCCTCCTGGGCCATCCGCTTCGCCGCCAGCCCGGAGGATATTCTGGTGGTTCTCTCCGGCATGAGCGACGAGGCGCAGATGCAGGACAACATCCACTTTATGGGAGATTTCCAGCCGCTGACCGGGGAAGAATCCGCCCTGCTGCAAAAGACCCGGGAAATCATCCAGAGCGCCATCGCCATCCCGTGCACGGCCTGCCGCTACTGCACGGAGGGCTGCCCGCAGCAGATTGCCATCCCGGACTACTTCTCCTTCTACAACGACCTGAAACGGTTCGGCCCTTCCCAGATGCGGGCCGTCCGCCGGCGGTTCAACCAGCTGAAGGAAAACCACGGGGTTCCCTCCGACTGCGTAAAATGCGGCAAATGTGAAGAGCGCTGCCCGCAGCACCTGCCCATCCGCCAATACCTGGAGGACGTGGCAAAGGAATTGGAAGGGTAACCTTCCAATTCCGGCCCCCTACGGATAGACACTGGGAACAAGGTTTGGACACTCTTTTCACCAAAGTATAAGAAGGGCCTTGGGTTATGGGCAGCAACGTAAAAGGTTTATCCATCAGGCAATACATAATGCTAACACAGCGTATGTCCCTAGAATCGCTGTCAAAGCCATAATAAGGATTTCTTTTTTAAAAGAATATTGCCAGGCCTGGCAAAACGCGTAAACGCCTAAAAAGAGGAGAAGCAGCCCTGAAATCCCAATATAACCTTTCAACATTTCTGGATTATTATGGCTCTGCGCCATAATACACAAAAGCAATGTCAGAACAAGCAATACGGTAAACAAGTAGAGAGGCCTACCTTTAAATGGAATAAACTCTCCGTATTCTGCTGCGATTCTTGCTTTACGATACCAACGGAAATAGGCCATTACACGAAGAAACCACGAAAGGATAACGGTAATAAGCAGCAAAGTCGAAAGGAACGCAAGGGGGTCTGTCCAAAGCTGTCCCCATGAAAAGGACCGCAAATGAAAGAAAGTCTGATAAATCAAAATACCCAACATGGGGAATAATTCTCTGCGCAAAAAGAATAGATGAATGACAGACACTTCCAGCGATGTATTGATGTGGAAGGGGATGGGATCCTTTTGGGTATTGTAAAAAATCTGCATGTGATTAATGGATACATGCGCTCTAGCATCCACCCTTTCCTGGCCATTTTTTCCAAATGATTTACCATACCGGCATAGTCGTGAAATTCATACAGTTCAAAGCGCAGTTTCTTTTTCATGATCCTCCTCCTGCCGTGGATCTGTTTCCCATGGGGGCGGGCGCTTTCTGTTTGTTGTAAAAAACTGCATCTGGCCGTATACGAGATGGCAAAATAAATCTCTGCCGGCTCAATCCGCCGGTATATCCAGATCAGGGGCAACGGCCAATTTCCCAGGTTCACGGATCTGAAATATTTGTAAATATTGTAACATATAGGCTGAAAATTGGAAAGTTACTTTCCCACAGTTTCTTGGCCTGGAACCGAGCGGGCTGGCCGGCATAAGCCGATTAAAAAGGTATTAAAAATAAGGATACGTTTCCACGTGCCTCGCACTCGTTGACAAGGAGGTTTCTCTAGGATAAAATAAAGTAAACTTTATATTTTCCTAAAACACAAGGAGGTCATGTTATGCCATATATTGAGCGTGCATTGGAACGGAAATTTTTGCGTATGAGTTCCTTTTTCAAAGCGGTGCTTGTAACAGGTGCGCGGCAGGTTGGCAAAACTACCATGCTGAAACATTTGGCCGAGGGACAAAACCGCACTTACATTTCTATGGATAATACAATGGCGAGAACCCTGGCCCAAACAGATCCCGTATTGTTCTTTCAGACTTACAAGCCTCCCATCATCATTGATGAAATACAGAAAGCCCCGGAGCTGTTTGAACAAATTAAAATTATGTGTGATGAAACCGAAGAAAGAGGTTTGTTCTGGCTGACCGGCTCCCAGCAGTATAAGATGATGAAAAATATCCGCGACACGCTGGCCGGAAGAATCGGAATTCTGGAGCTGTACAGCTTTTCCAAAAATGAAGTAGACGGAGAAGTTTTTACAAACAAACTGGATTTCTCTCTGCCGTGTCTTTTGGA
>CALWZU010000092.1 GCA_944386095.1 uncultured Clostridia bacterium
GATCGGAGGAACGCTTATTTTGACGGGAGAGGGAAGGCTGAGGGAAGCCTTTTCCGAAAAGCCGGGCGCTTCGGTTTTAGAGGAGCTGGAAAGGGCGGATGAAAACGCGCTTGCCGGGATCCTGCGCCGGGCCTTTGGGGAGAAATAAAGGCCAAAGGCCGTGGGAAGCGCAAAGGTGCGGGCAAATCACAAAAAATAGACGGGCAGCATAAGGAGGGCAGAGGAAAAGGCAGGGGAGGTGGATTTTCATGATGGAAGGAATCCGAAAAAAGCAGCAGCTTTTTCTGAAACGCATTGGGGGAAATCCCATGGGCAAGAAGAAGGTCAACGGGATTTCCAAACTGCAATGGATCCAGACTTCCTATGCCCTGGACGGAGGAGCGCTTACCGCCGAGGATGTGCGCCTGATCCTGTCGGGCCGCTACGCCATGACAAGGTCGGTTCAGGATCATATGACGGTCAATGCTTACGGCCGGATGCTTACGTATTTATATGACTGCCTGGCCATCAAGGATAAGGTGGATCTGTCTTTAATGGTTCACGCAAACGAGATGCTTTCCCAGGACAGGGAAGAGGCCGGGACGCAGGAAATCTGGCGGAAGACCGTTCCCATTGTTTCCCATCTGGAGCTGGTGCCGCCCCATCCCCAGGATGTGTCCTTTTGCCTGGAGCAGATGCTGCGGCGCTATTACGGCAAACGAGAGAGCTTTGACCCTCTTATGCGGGCCTGTTATGTTCATAATGAATTTTTACGGATCTATCCCTTTGAACGCAATAACGAGGCGACTGCCAGAGCCATGCTGAATTTTGAGCTTTTGGCTGCCAATCTGATCCCTGTCGCCTTCACCATGGACAGGGATTCTTACCACAGAGCCGTCAGGGCCCATCTTCATAAAAAGGATCCCATGCCCTTTTATCAGATGATAGGGGATCTTTTACAGGACAGGCTGGAGCAGTTTCTGGAGATGCTTTCCTGAAAAGCCTTTTGCCGGAGGACTTTTGGCCGGCCGGGGGGAGGGGCTTTGAAGGCCGGGAGAAAACCATAATCAAGAGGAGTGTATAGACTGGATATGCTGGACTTTAAACCTATAGAGCTAAAGGATCGGGCGTGGATGGATTCTCTGCTTTCAGAGGAGCATTCCAGAAGCGCCGATTTTCGTTTTAATAATTTTTATCTTTGGAAGGACACCTACCGGAGCATGGTCTGCACCGTGGGAGACCGGCTTGGGGTCCGGGTGATGCTTTCAGAAGCAAAGCCCTTTTATTTTTATCCCGCGGGCCGGGGGCCCCTTGAAGAGATCCTCTCCGCATTGGAGGAGGATGCCGCCAGGTATGGCGCGCCCCTGAGCCTTTGGGGCGTCACGGAGGAAAAACAGGAGATACTTGAGAAGGCTTTTCCCCATCGCTTTGTTTTTTCGGAAAACCGCCCGGCTTTTGATTATGTGTATGCTGCGGAAAAGCTGGAAAAGCTGCCGGGGAAAAAGCTCCATGGAAAACGCAATCACATCCGCCGCTTTGAGCAGGCCCACCGCTGGGCCTTTGTGCCCCTTACTCCCCAGCGCCTGGAAGATTGCTGGGAAATGAACAACGCCTGGATCCGGGAAAAGGAAAAAAACGGCGGAAAGGTCAATCACAGCGAACGAAACGCCATCCGAAGGGCTCTGGATCATTTTGAAGAGCTGGGGCTGGAAGGAGGGCTTTTGGAGGCGGAGGGAAAAGTGATCGGCTTTACCCTTGGGGAAGGGCAGACAAAGGATACCTTCACGGTTCATTTTGAAAAGGCTTTTTCACAGATCCAGGGAGCCTATCCCATGATCAATCGCTGCTTTGTCCAGTATCTGCGGCAGATTTATCCCCAGCTTCGCTATATCAACCGGGAGGACGATATGGGCCTTGAAAATCTGCGAAAAGCCAAGGAATCCTATCAGCCGGATTTCCTGATAGCCAAATATACGGCCATTTCCCGGGGGAAATGGGAATAAAGATAAGGAATCAAGATGATGGAAGAAAGGGCAAGGGAAATATTCATAGGGCCTGCCGGGCCGGAGGACCGGAAACAGGCGGCCTGTCTGTGGGAAAAGGTTTTTGAGGATGATAGACGGTATATCCAACTGTTTTTTTCAAAATACTTCAAATCGGATACCTGCTGGGTGCTGAAGGAAGCGGGCGCCCTTGTTTGCGCCGTTTATCTGCTGCCCTTTGGGGCCCTTGACAGGGGGGAGGGAAAGCCCCGGACTATAGGGGCGCTTTCATTTTCATCAAAAGAGGATGTGCCTTGTGTGTACGCCTTTGGGACCCTTCCCGGCCGGAGGGGAAAGGGCCTTGGGAAAACCCTTCTTTCAGCGGCCCTTTCGGCTTCCTCAAAAAAGGGAGAGCTGTGGAGCGTGATCTGTCCGGCCCGAAAAGAGCTGTTTTCCTATTACGAAAAAGCCTACGGCTATCAAAGCCGGTTTTCCGTGGCGGAGCTGCCCCTTTTTTATGAGAAGAGGGGGGAAGAGAAGGCCTGTGTGAGAATTCTTCCCCTTTCAGCAAAAGCCTACAACCGGGAACGGGAGCGCCTTCTTTCCGGATTTTTCCATCTGCGCTTTCATAATGAAGCCATCGGTTTGCAAAAGGAAATCTGCCGTCTGTATGGAGGGGATCTTTATCTTTTGGAGTATGAGGATGGAAAAAAGGGATGCTTTTGCGCTTTTCGGGAAGGAGAAAGGCTTTTGGTAAAGGAGCTGCTGCTGCCGGAGCTGGAAAAGGGCGAGGGGATGAGGCCGGCGGAGCTGTTTGATCAGCTAAGGGCTTTTACACCGGCCCTGCAGGATGCTTTCGGGAAGAGGAAAGGGTATATCCGGATGCCGGAAAAGGCGGGAGCTGCTCTTTTGGAAGCGGGATTGAAGCCGGTCTGGATCAGGGATTTTGCCATGCTTCTTTCTCTTCAGGGACAGCCCTTGCCCTTTGAAGAAAAGGGATATTTTGGCCTGGCCTTTGACTGAGTCCGGCGTTTATGTCTGCCGGGGCGGGGAATTTTTGCCTTTGCCCTTACGGGCGGGGGTGGAAGAAGGGGCGAAAGGATAGTATAATAAAACGAGATACATGAAGGTTATGATGGAGGAAAGGAGGCGGCCATGAAAAGGGAAAGCAAGACCCACGGGAAAGTCCTGTGGATCATATTGATTCTTTTGCTGATCGTGGCGGCCATATTTTCTCTTCGTATGGCCTTTACCCCGGAGGCATCCCAGTATCGCTATCAGTTTAAGCTGGAGACGGAGCGGGAGAATGTGGATGAGGGGAAAAACCAAAGGAATGAGACCGGAGAAGGGCAAAGCCCGGCCATGACCCAGGAGCAGGTCTGCGACATACTGGAGGGCCGCCTTCAGGCGCTGGGAATGCAGGGCCAGGCCCAGGGAGACGGCACGGGGATGTATACCGTTTCCTTTACGGTGGAAACGGCGGAGGATTCCGAAAGTTTCAGCGAAGCTCTTTTCGACACGTTTTTCGGAATGCAGGGAAGGGTGTATTTATCTGCGGGAGAAGAAAGGCTGGATCTGCGGCCCTGCATACAGACCGCTGTAGGAGGGGCGGATAGCCTGATTTTAAATCTGACCCCTGAGGGCCAGCAGACAGTCAGCGACCTTCTGAGCCGAAATCAGAGCATGACGGTATTTGTGGATGACTGGGCTTTGGGGGAGCCGGAGGCTTCCACGGTCCTGGCCAACCGCCAGATCGTGCTGACGGACATAGAAGAAAGAACGGTGGACTACCTTCTGGCCCTGATCCAGGAGCCTGCCCTTCCGGGGAAAATGAGCCTGGTGCAGCAGGTCCTGATTTCCGGCAGAAAGATCGATACGGGATGGATCGAGGACATCGCGGCGCAGATCCGGCAATTCGGCCGGGGCTTCAGCCAGCCGGACAGAGGGTTCTTTCAGATCCAGGGGGATATAACGGTACCGGTAGATCAGACGGTTCCTTTGGAGTTATTCTTTTACGATGCTTCCGGCAGAACGATTTTCGAGCAGGAGGAGATCACCGTATCGGAGGAGGCAAGGGAGGCGGCTGCGGCAAATGCGAGCCTGAAAAAAGTCCGATTTGACAACGAGCAGATACAGGTGGAGGGCTATGGGATCACGCCTGTGGAGGAAATATCCGACCAGCTGACCTGCTACAGCCTGTCCATGGAAATCCGCCTTCCGGCTGCCGGGGAATATACGGTTACCCAGGTGATCGTCAACGAGGGAGAGGAAATCTTCCCGGTGGGCAATCTCCTGATCCGCTGCGCCGACCAGAATCCGGTATTTGAGGTGCAGCTGCAGGAGGATATCCTGGATACCAGCGGCTTTCAGTGCCGGCTGACCAGCCAGCTGACCACATCCATCACGGTGGAGGATATCAACTGCGGCAATCTGGAGCAATTCGCACCTGAAAAGCAGATCATTTATAACGGCAGCATTGGAGAGGCTTCGGAAAGCAGGCGGGTGCGGCCCGGAGGAAGCATCGACCTTCTGATCAATTTCACGGGAGGCGAATCGGATCTGTATTACACTTCCCCTATTGTGGTGTACCGGCTCCAGGGAGAGGAGGCGCTGAGGGAATACCGGATATGGCCCTTTGGCTACTGTCTCAGCGGCCAGCTCCTGCCGGATTTTCAACAGCTTTATGAGAGCCGGTATCAGTAAAATCCGCCTGTGCCCCGGCGGCGAAAGGGGCACAAAGAGACGGCGGGAAAAGGGGAGAGGCTCCGGATAGAAGGGAAAGCCGGCCTGAGAGACAAAAAAAAGGAGATACAGCAGCAAGACATAGTAAGGAGACATAGCAATGAAAATACCGGGAAAAATCAAAAAAGCGGCGGCATGGATGCTGTGCCTTTTTCTGGCGGCGTCTTTGCTGCCGGGACAGGCCTTCGGCCAGGAGGCGTCGGAGGAAAAGCTTTTGGCTATCACCTTTGACGACGGCCCGGGCCCTTATACGGCAAAGCTTCTGGACGGGCTGAAGGATCGGGGCGCTAAGGCCACCTTTTTTCTGGTGGGAAACAGAGTGGCGGGATATCAGGACATCGTGGCAAGGGAAATCAACGAGGGCCATCAGGTGGCAAGCCATAGCTGGAGCCATCCCAAGCTGACTTCTCTTGGAGGGACAAGGCTCGCGGCGGAGCTGAACCAGACGGCGGACGCCATCCGGAGCATAACCGGGCAGGGGATGCTGTATCTGAGGCCCCCCTACGGTTCGTATAATGAGACGGTCAAGGCTTATGCGGGAGGGCCGCTGATTTTATGGTCGGTGGATCCCCAGGACTGGAAGTACCGGAACGCCGCTACGGTAAAGGAGCATATTGTCAGCCATGCCGGAGACGGAGACATTATTTTGGTCCACGACATCCATCCCACCTCGGTGGAGGGGGCCCTTGCCGCCATTGACGAGCTTCAGGCCCGGGGCTACCGCTTTGTAACGGTAGAGGAGCTGCTTTACAGGCGGGGCATAACGCCCCAAATGGGACAGGTCTATTCCAGCGCGCCCAACCGGGGAATCAATCTTCCTGCCCGGGAGCCTGTATATGACGGAGAGGATTTTGACGAAACAAAGCTGGAGACCCACTGGGCCTATCCGTCCATTGAATTTGTCAAAAGAGAGGGGATCATGTCCGGCGTTTCGGAAAACGCTTTTGCCCCGGATAAGTATCTGAGCCGGGGAATGCTGATCACCATTTTCTACAATCTCAGCGGGAAACCCGCCGGGACGGCTTCGGAGCCGGCCTTTGCCGATACGGCCCCTGACGCCTGGTATGCGCCGGCCCTGGCCTGGGCAAAGGAAAAGGGCATTGCCTGGGGCGATGAAAACGGAAATTTCAAACCGGAGGAATTTGTGGACAGGCAGACCCTTTACGTATTTCTTTCCCGGTATGCCCAAACCCTGGGTATGCTGGAGAAAAGCCGGTCTGCGTATAAAGCCTTTACCGACGAGGATCAGATCAGCGACTGGGCCAGGGAGCCGATCCACAGGCTTTTCGAGTCGGGCTTTGGAGCGGCAAGAGCAGACGGAAGCCTGGGGCCGCAGGATATGGCCACAAGAGCCATGACGGCGGCGGTGATCCATCATTTTGTTCTCAATGAAGCGGTCCGGGAAGAAGGGGATTCTCGGGGAAAGGATTTTTCCTATTCATAAAACGGGGCGGTTTTGTCTTTTTCGATCCTTCTTGCAATATTGCCAAAGCCGCCCCCATCCGTTTTACGGGTGAGGGCGGCAGCGTGTTTTTCAGGGTATGGTATCCTTTTTAAAGGGCCTTTTTTAGAGATGTTTTTTCTGACATGGCTTGTGCGCCGGCCTGCGGCCGGCTGCCCCCGGGGGCGTTAGAGCTGATAGCCCGCCAGATGGGTGACCAGAACCGCTTTTATGGTATGCAGCCGGTTTTCCGCTTCGTCGAAGACCACGGAATGCCTGCTGCGGAAGACCTCGTCGGTGACCTCGCAGATGTCAAGGCCGAATTCTTCCATGACCTTTTTGGCGAAGGTGGTTTCCATGTCGTGGAAGGAAGGCAGGCAGTGGAGGAAGATCACGTCAGGATTGCCGGTTTTTTTCAGCATATCCATCGTGACCCGGTAATCCGACAGAAGCTTGACCCGTTCCTGTACCAGATGCTCTTCTCCCATGGAGCACCAGATATCCGTATAAATGGCGTCCGCACCGGAAAGCGCCTTTTCGGGATCGGAGGTAACGGTGATCTCGGAGCCGGATTTAGCGGCGATTTCTTTTACCTGTTTCAGAAGGGCCTCTTCCGGATACAGCTGAGGCGGCGCCAGGATGGAAAAGTCCGTACCCAGCTTAGCCGAGCAGATGAGCAGGCAGTTGGCGACGTTATTGCGGCCGTCTCCCACAAAGACCAGCTTCATGTTTTCCACCGGCTTTTGGATATGCTCCTTCATGGTCAGAAAGTCCGCAAGGGCCTGGGTGGGATGGTCAAAATCCGTCAGGCCGTTGAACACAGGTACGCCGGAATATTTTGCCAGATCCTCTACGGTTTTCTGGGCGTAGCCTCTGAATTCGATGCCGTCAAAAATACGGCCCAGCACCCGTGCGCTGTCCTCGATGCTTTCTTTTTTGCCAAACTGGCTGTCGCTCATGCCCAGGAAGGTGACCCCGGCACCCTCGTCCATACAGCCCACCTCGAAGGAGGAACGGGTTCGGGTAGAGGTTTTTTCAAACAGAAGCACTACGTTTTTCCCCCGCAGAAGGTCATCCTTTATGCCGGCTTTTTTTTTGGCCTTCAGCCGGGCGGAAACCTCCAGCATATATTCGATTTCTTCCTTTGTGTAATCCAGAAGGGTCAGAAAGCTCCTTCCTTTTAAATTGATGCTCATTGACAGTTCTCCTTTTCCTGGCCGGGAAAGACGTTTAAAGGCAAACGCCGCCGGCAAGCTCTTTTTTCGCGTCGCTGATCATTTTCTCCACGCTTTCAAAAGAGGTGGAGCCATAGGATTTTTTAGCGGCGATGCAGTTTCGGATATCGATCTTTTCGTAAACGTCCTCTTCGAAGACAGGGGAGAAGGACTGAAGATCCTCCAGGCTCAGATCCTCGATGGCGATGCCGTGGGTTTCGCAAAACAGCACTACCTTTCCGATGATCTCATGGCATTCCCGGAAGGGAAGTCCCTTGGAAACCAGGTAGTCCGCCGCATCGGTGGCGTTGGTGAAGCCTTTTTTGGCCGCAGCCTCCATTTTATCCTTGTTGACGGTCAGGGTCTCCAGCATGTTTGTGAAAATGGACAGGGAAGCCTTCAGGGTCTCCGCCGAATCGAAAATAGGCGGCTTGTCCTCCTGCATGTCCTTATTATATGCCAAAGTCAGGGATTTCATAATGGTAAACAGGGTGATCATGTTTCCGTAGGTTCTGCCGGTTTTTCCCCGGATCAGCTCGGCGATGTCGGGATTTTTCTTTTGGGGCATGATGCTGCTGCCGGTGCTGTAGGCGTCGTCCATGGAAACAAAGGAAAATTCCGCGCTGCTCCATACCACCAGCTCTTCGCAAAAGCGGGAAAGGTGCATCATGGCGATAGAGCAGTCGCTTAAGAATTCCAAAGCGAAATCCCTGTCGCTGACGGCGTCCATGGCGTTTTCGCACAGCCTGGAAAAATGCAGCTGGTCGGCCAGATATTCCCGGTCCGTATCATAGGTGGTGCCCGCCAGGGCGCCGCAGCCAAGGGGCAGGCAGTCGGTGCGCTTGTAGCAGTCCTCAAAGCGCTGGATATCCCGGCGGAACATCTGGTAATAGGCCATCAGATAAAAGGCCAGGGTGACCGGCTGGGCCCGCTGCAGATGGGTATAACCGGGCATGACGGTCTGGGTGTGGGCCTGGGCCAGAGAAACCAGCGTTTCTTCCAGCTTGTGGAGCAGGTCCGTGATGGTGTCGATCTCCTCCTTCAGATACAGCCGGATATCCACCGCCACCTGGTCGTTTCGGCTTCTGGCGGTGTGCAGGCGCTTGCCCGCTTCTCCGATCCGCTCTGTCAGGATGCTTTCGATATTCATATGGATATCTTCGTATTCGATGCTGAATTGGATGTTGCCATCATCGATATCCTTTCGGATTTCCCTTAAACAGGTGACGATGGCCTGGGCGTCCTCCTGAGAGATAATGCCCTGCTTTGCCAGCATATTGGCATGGGCGATGCTGCCCTGGATGTCATATTTATACAGCTTTTGGTCGAAATCGATGGAGGCGTTGAATTCATCCATCAGCGAGGCTGTGGATTTGGAGAATCTGCCTCCCCAGAGTTTCTTTGCCATGGTGTATCTCCTTCAAATGATAATGAAAGATCCGCAGGGAGAAGGTGGAAACCCCGGCCTGCGGATCGGGGAAACGGGAGGATAGACGGAAAGAAGTCCGTTTATTCTTCTGCTTTCATATTCATGATGGCTCTGATTTTCAGCGGCAGGCTGAACAGATTGATAAAGCCCTCCGCATCCTTCTGGTTGTAAACCTCGTCCTCCCCGAAGGTAACGAATTCTTCGCTGTAAAGAGAATAGGGGGATTTGGTGGCTACGGCGGTGCAGTTGCCCTTGTAGAGCTTCATCCGCACGGTGCCGGTAGCGGTTTGCTGGGTTACGTTTACAAAGGCGTCGATGGCTTCTCTGAGAGGGGTAAACCAAAGGCCGTCATAAACCAGCTGGGCGTACTTCTGCGCAAGGAGGTTTTTCTGGGCCATGGTGTCCCTGTCAAGAACCAGCTTTTCCAGCGCTCTGTGAGCGGCATAAAGAACCGTTCCGCCGGGGGTCTCATAAACCCCTCTGGACTTCATGCCCACAAGACGGTTTTCCACGATGTCGATGGTACCCACGCCGTTTTCGCCGCCTACCTCGTTAAGGACCTTCATAAGGGTCAG
>CALWZU010000093.1 GCA_944386095.1 uncultured Clostridia bacterium
GCCATCACCGATCCTGCGGAATTTATCCTTAAGCACTATCTGGATTCCCTTGCCATCTGCCCAAGCCCGGTTATGCAAAACGCTGCCGTGATTCTGGATCTGGGCACGGGAGGCGGCTTGCCCGGCATACCCCTTGCCGTGGTATTTCCGGAAAAGCGCTTTGTTCTTGTGGATTCCCTGAATAAACGGATCCTGTTTTTACAGGAGGCCTGCCGCCGCCTGGGGCTTGAGAACGTAACGGCCCTTCACGGACGGGCGGAGGATCTGGGGCGGGATAAGCGCTGGCGGGAGAGCTTTGACCTTTGCGTCTCCCGGGCGGTAGCAAAGCTGCCTTCTTTAAGCGAATACTGTCTGCCCTTTGTAAAAACAGGCGGCTGGTTTGCCGCCTATAAAACCGATGGAGAAGATCTTTCCCAGGGAAAAAAAGCGCTGGATACGCTGGGAGGCTCTATTCGCCAGATCGCACCTTTCCCTGTTTTTTCCGGCCCTCTTTCCGGGTATAGCCTTCATCATAACATCGTCTATATCCAAAAGCTTCGCCCCACCCCCTCCTCTTACCCCAGAAAAGCCGGCACTCCGACAAAAAATCCCCTGTAGCTGTTGAAATCAGGGGATTTTTCTTGTACGATCATCCCCCACACCCCTTTCTTTTTATGGTATATTCAAACCAAGGAATTCATATATACCTGGAGGGATTTTATGCGACTGCCAAAAATCAAACAGCATCAAACGGTTGTGCTGCCGGTTCAATCTATTTCACCCAATCCAAACCAGCCCCGAAAAAACTTCGATGAGGAAAGCCTTCGCCAGCTTGCTCAATCTATTCGGGAAATCGGTCTTTTACAGCCGGTCATCGTCACACGAACCGATCAGGGCAGTTACCTTCTGATCGCCGGAGAGCGCCGCTACAGAGCCGCCCTTCTGGCGGAGCAGGACAAAATTCCCGCCATTATCCGTCAGGTAGACAAACGCCACAGCGCCATCATCGCTCTGACGGAAAACCTCCAAAGAGAAGATCTCACCTATTTTGAAGAAGCTCTGGCATACGCTTCCCTTATGAACGATTATCATTTTACCCAGATGGAAATCGCCAAAATGGTAGGTAAGCAGCAATCTACCATTTCCAATAAGATACGCCTGTTATCGCTGCCTGAAGAAATCAGAGACTTGCTCACCGGGCATCATCTGACGGAACGTCATGCCAGAGCCCTCCTTTCGCTTCCCAGTCCCTCCCTGCAAAAGGATGTGATCGAAAGGATCATCAAAGAAGGTTTCAATATTCAGCAGACAGAGAAATTCATCGCCTCTCTGACAGCCGCCCCGGAGGGAGCGGAAAAAAGCCCGCCTTCCCAAAAGGCTTCTTCCCCTTGCAAGACCTATCTTTCTTCTTTAAAGAGAGTTTTCGGTTCCATAAAAAAATCCACTTCTCTTGCGGAATTTAAAGAAACGGACAAAGGCGATTTTATAGAAGTACGGATCCGTATTCCCAAGGATGAGGCGAAAACCGCCTCCGTCACGTAATTTGTTTGCCTCCCATTTCCCGGATTGATTCCGGGTTTTCTTTTGCCCCTTTTTTCTCCCGGCTTTTCCCGATCTCACAAAAGCATTTTTGTTTCACGTGAAACACTCTTTTTTTCCTTGCGTATTTTCTTTCGGCCTGGAATCGGTTATAATGAAGAAGAAATTTTACAGCAAGGAGGGAATGACCAGATGGGAAAAGTTATCGCCGTATTTAACCAGAAGGGAGGCGTCGGAAAAACAACGACCGCCGTTAATTTATCCGCCTGTCTCGCGTTAAAGGGCCTCCGGGTTCTTCTGATGGATATGGATCCTCAGGCAAACGCAACCAGCGGCGTTGGTATCGAAAAATCTCAAATTTCCGTTTCCCTTTATGAACTATTGATCGATCCGGAAGCAGATCCTCTTGGGGCTGTCTGTGAAACCGAAATTCCCGGGCTTTCTGTCATTCCCGCCAACATCGATCTGGCCGGTTCTGAAATCGAGCTTGCCGGTTATCCGGAAAGAGAAGGGTTTTTAAAACGTGTAACCGAACTGTTGAAGGATCACTTTGACTATATGTTGATCGACTGTCCCCCTACCCTGGGCCTGCTTTCTTTAAATGCCCTGACGGCAGCAGATTCTGTCCTGATCCCGATCCAATGTGAATACTATGCCCTGGAAGGCGTCAGCGAGCTGATTCGCACCGTCGAGCTTGTAAAGAATTCTCTGAATCCCCACCTTTCCATCCAGGGCATCGTCCTGGTCATGTATGACGGCCGTACCAATCTTTCCGTCCAGGTGGTTGAAGAAGTAAAGCATTTTTTCAAGGACAAGGTGTATACCTCTATCATTCCCCGCAATGTACGCCTGGCCGAAGCGCCCAGCTATGGTCTGCCGGTGGCTCTTTACGATCCCCGCTCCAGAGGGACAGAGGCTTATATGGATCTTGCCGATGAATTTTTAGAAATGGAGGCTTTGTCATGAGTCCATCAAAAAAAGGCGGGCTGGGAAAAGGACTGAACGCCCTGATTCGGGATTCCGTCCAGGCCGCTGAAAAAAAATCGGAGCAAAAAACCATGGGAGAGGTCATCCGGATCGATATCAACAGCATCATGCCTAATCCCCATCAGCCAAGAAAGCGCTTTGATGAGGAAAAGCTCACCGAGCTGGCAGAATCCATCCGGCTTCATGGGATCATCCAGCCCATCATTGTTCAAAGGGGAGAAAACGGCTATGAGATCGTCGCCGGGGAAAGACGCTGGAGAGCCTCCCGCAAGGCTGGCCTCAAAGAGGTCCCCTGTTTGATCAAATCCATTTCTCAAAAGGATAATCTCCTTGTGGCGCTGATTGAAAATCTGCAGCGAGAGGATCTGAATCCCATCGACGAAGCCGAAGCTTATCATTACATGATCGATACCTACAAGCTGACCCAGGAGGAAATCGCGAAAAATGTAGGGAAAAGCCGGCCCTATGTAGCAAATTCCCTACGGCTGCAAAAATTACCCGATCCTGTACGGGAAATGGTGGCCTCCGGCAGCCTTTCCCCCGGCCATGCCCGCGCCCTTATCTCTTTGGAGGATCCCGCCCGGCAGCTTCAGCTGGCCGAAGCGATTATAAAAAACGGCCTTTCCGTCAGGCAGGCAGAAGCCCTGGCTCGGGAAAGCCAGCAAAAAACCCCGCCTCCTGCCCAAAGGGAAAAATCAAGCCCCTTCCTTTCCATCGAATCGGACATAAAGGATATCTTGGGTACAAAGGTGAAAATCAAGGAAAAAAACAACAGGGGCAGTATCCAGCTTTCCTTTTATTCCCGGGAAGAGCTGGAACGGCTGATCGAGCTTTTATGTTCCATCAAAAATCCGTCTTAAGCCGGTTCTTTTCCTTTCATAAACATGATGATAACAGCTCTGGACTTTTATAAAACGCCGGGGCTGTTTTATTTTTTCACCGGCGAAAAGGCCGTAGCCAAAAAAAGACCCGGCGCATATGATGACTATTATCTGCCGCCGTCAAAATCCTTTTCTTTACAGCGGTCTGAAAGGAGTGTTATCATTTGATTTATCTGGATAATGCCGCCACCTCGTTTCCCAAGCCCGAACCGGTCATCAGCGCCATGACGGACTGCCTGCGCCACTACTGCGGAAATCCCGGCAGATCCGGCCACCGTCTGTCCATAAAAACAGCTGAAAAGCTCTTTGAAACCCGTCTGTCTCTGGCAGAGCTGTTTCATTTTTCCGATCCGCTGAAAATCATTTTCACAGGAAACACCACAGAGGCTTTAAACCTGGCTATCAAGGGCCTTCTTAAGCCCGGCGACCATGTGGTCACCACCTCCATGGAACATAATTCCGTCCTACGGCCCCTTATGGGCCGTCCGGATCTTTCCCTGACCATTTTGCAGGGAGATCCAGAGGGCCATATCCAGCCCCGGCAATTTTCCGCCGCCGTCAGGGATAATACGAAAATGTTTATCTGCACCCATTCCTCCAACGTCACCGGTACCCTTGCGCCCATCCAGGCCATCGGTTCCATCGCCAGGGAAAAAGGCATCCTGTTTCTGGTAGACGCCGCTCAGAGCGCAGGCATCGTTCCTATTGATTTTCGCCACCTCCCGGTGGATCTGATGGCCTTTGCCGGACATAAAAGCCTTCAGGGGCCTCAGGGGACCGGGTTTCTTTATGTTAACGGCCAGCTTCCCCTTCGTCCTCTTAAGGAAGGCGGAACCGGTACCGAATCCAAAAATACCCGCCAGCCTTTGTCTTTTCCGGAAGGCTATGAGGCCGGCACCCTTAACAGTCCCGGCATTATCGGTCTTGGGGCCGGTATCAAATTTTTACTGGAAACCGGATTATCCGCCGCAGCGCAAAAGGAAGCCTGGCTTTCCGGCCTTTTGGAGGACGGTCTGAGAAACATAGAAGGCGTCCGGGTTTACGGTCCCTCTGACATGAAGGAAAAAACCCCTGTCATTTC
>CALWZU010000094.1 GCA_944386095.1 uncultured Clostridia bacterium
CATGGCCTTCCCGGCCCCTGTCCTGGAAGCCTGAGGACAAAGCCATTTTCCGGCCTGCCCGATCCGGGCAAGGCGGCGTACAAAGCAGGGAACAAAGCGCAAAGCCATGGTCAGGATCAGGGAAGCGGACAGAAAAACCCTTCCCGTAAGATAGACGATTTTTTCCGGCGTAATCACCCGCTGAAAGCAGAAAAACCAGCAAATCACCGCCGCCACCATCACCCCGGCCAAAAGCCCGTAGAACATCGATTCCAGGGTCACCGGATTTCCGGAAGGAAGGTCAAACAAAACCGTGACCCCTCTGTGATTGAAAAGCGGATTCATGACGCCGGTGAGAACCATCACAGGCAGTATAAAGCAAAGAAACCACCCCGGCGCCTTTCCTCTGTCCAGAAAGAGGGCATAGGCCGCCGCCCCTCCCAGAGAAAGTCCCAGCATCACCGGATGCATCAGCAAAACGGAAAAAACCGTCACGTAGAAAAAAAATGCGAAAGAGGCCGCCGGATGGAGGCCTGACATCTGTCCCTTCAACTCATCACCCGCCTACCAGAGAGCCGCCTACATCGCCGCCCCCGTCACAGGTATAGACCCACTGGATCACATCCCCCGCCTGCAGCTGATATTCAGAGCTGGCTACGGTGGTAAACTGGCCGTTGACCTTATACAGCCATCCGGACAAAGAGCCGCAGTCGAACTCATACAGGTTGCCGATCCCCTCCACGTAGCTGCTGCCGTAGCCGGGGGTGTTCACATATTCAAAATGGATCCCCGCCTTGTCAAGCTCCCGTTTAAGAAGATCAAAGGCCGATTCTCCGGAGGTAAATTCCGCTTTGGAAACGGAAAGCATCACGCCGTTTTGGGGAATCAGGGAGCGCAGGCCCTCATTCAGCTCATCCAGATGCGAAAGCACCGTTTCGCAGCTGACGGAAATCTCACAGGTGAGCCGGGCAGGCTCCTGCTGGTTTTCCTGGGCCTTCTGGGCGCCGCCCTTTTCCTCCTGGGCAGCGGGCTTTTGGGATGGAGCGGGCTCTTCACCGGCTTTCGCCGGGCTTTGCTGCTGGGAGCCGGTCTTTGACCCGCTTTCCTTTTCCCCGGAGGCTGTTTCCGTTTCTGTTTTTTTCTTTTCATCCTCCCCGGCTCCGGCCTTTTCCGTCCCGGTTTTTTCCTTTTCCCCCTGCTCCAAAGACTGCCCTGCCTGAGCCTCATCCTCCGTCATTTCCAAGGCCGCCGCCTCCTGAGGCTCTTGGGAAGGCTGCTGGTTTTTGCCGCAGCCCCACAGGCATCCCATAAAGACAAAAAGGAGGAGCAGTCCTATCGCTCCGCAAAGTTGAATGGTTTTTCTTTGGGTTTTCATCATGCTCTCCTTCTCTTATGCTTTATATCCTTTCCAAAGCCACAAACAGCCCCCGGGAAACCGCTGTCAGAACCGCCTTTTTCAGTCCCTCCTCCGTCAGAGCGCCTCCCCTTTGGCTTTCCTTTTCCTCTTCCTGCTGAGCCTTTTCTTCCTTTTCCGGCTCTTCCTTTCCATCATCCCGGGAAAAATCCAAAAGGCCGCTTTTTCCCTCCAGAAATCTTTGGTAAGCCGTCAAAGCGCAGAGAGCCTGTTCTGAGGCCATCAAATCAGCCGTCTGCTGGCTTTCCAGATGCCGAAAGCCTCCTTCCTCCGTCCGGTAGGAAAGGAGATTTTCCAAAAGTCCCCCCTTTTCCTTCATAAAACGGGGATCCGCCGGATCGACGCCCAGCTGGCAAAGGGCGATGATCACCTGGGAGACGCTTTCAGAGGAACCCGTATCCCCCCAGGCGGTATAGCCTCCCCCTTCGTTCTGCGCCTGGCTGAGAAAGGAAAGGCCCCTTTCGATCCCCTGCTTCACCTCCGGCCTGTCTTTATAAAGGGCCAGCGCCTGCAAGGCCATAGCCGTCACATCCGGGTCGCCCTTTGACTGGGAAAGAGAAAAACCCCCGTCTGCCAGCTGGTCATCCAGCAGATACGATACATACCGCTCAGAGGCCCGGACATATTCCTCTCCTTCGGCCTTCTGCAGGGCGAGAAGCGCATAGGCGGCCCCATTGGCTCCCTGATAAACGGTCTTGTCAAAATCCAAAAGAGGCTCCAAAAGGCTGTAGACTCCCACGTTTTCCGGATCCTGGGAAAGGGCCATCATTCCAAGAGCCGCTCTGGCGTATTCCGTATACTTTCTTTCGCTGAGCACCCCTTCCTGCCGCTGCATGGTTTCCCTGGCCGCCTTCAAATATGCCTGGCCATATGCCTGGGAAAGCCCCTGCTGGCTTCGGGAAGCGCCAATCAGGATCCATTCTCCTCCCACGGAAGCGATACCGGGACTTGGCGCCTGCCCCATTACATACGCCATCGCCCCTTTCAGATTGCTGTCGATGGTTTGGCGAAGGCCGGTCTCCTGAGCGCCGTAAACGCCTCCCGCCGTTCCCAAAGCGAGAAAAACCGCCGCCAGCAGCAAAAGCACTTTTTTCATCCTGTTTTCTTCCTTTCCCCGGACTTTTCTCCGTTCAAAAACCGTTTTACAACACCTTGCTCATTTACAACACCTTGCTCAGAAAGGACTGGGTTCTTTCATTGCGGGGATTCTCAAAAATTTCCCGGGGGGTCCCCTGCTCCACGATCACGCCGCCGTCCATAAACAGCACCCGGTCGGCCACCTCCCGGGCAAAGCCCATTTCATGCGTGACGATCACCATGGTCATTCCTCCGTGAGCCAAATCCCGCATGACCTGCAGCACCTCTCCTACCATTTCCGGATCCAGAGCCGAGGTAGGCTCGTCAAAGAGCATGATGGTAGGCTGCATGGCAAGGGCCCTGGCAATGGCCACCCTCTGTTTCTGGCCGCCGGAGAGGGCTCTGGGATAAACCCCCGCCTTATCCTCAAGGCCGACTCTGCGCAAAAGCTCCATTCCCGCTCTTTCCGCCTCTTCCTTTGGTATTTTCTTCACCTCGATAGGGGCCATGGTGATGTTTTCCAGGGTGGTTTTATGGGGAAACAGATTAAAGCTCTGAAATACCATTCCCAGCCGTTCACGAATCTTGTTGATGTCAAGAGAAGGATCGTTGATCTTTACCCCGTCGATGATAATGTCCCCCGATGTGGGCTCCTCCAGCAGATTGATACAGCGAAGGAAGGTGCTTTTCCCGGAACCGGAGGGACCGATCACGCACACCACCTCGTTTGCCGCGATGGTTTCCGTAATATCCTTTAAAACCTCCAGCTTGCCGAAGGATTTATGCAGATGTTTGATCTCAATCACTGACCGCCAGCCTCCTTTCCAAAACGCCCACAAGCCTTGACATGGTAAAGGTCAGGATCATATAGACGCAGGCCACTCCCAGATAGGTGGAAAAGGGCGTATAGGTAACCGCTGTGTGCAGCTGTCCCACCTTGGTGATTTCCGAAACGCCGATAACGGACAAAATAGAAGTTTCCTTGATCAGTACCACGAATTCATTGCCAAGAGAGGGAAGGATGGTTTTGACCGCCTGGGGCAGGATGATCTTTCGCATGGCCAGCTTATGGGGCATACCAAGGGATCTTGCCGCTTCCATCTGGCCCTTGTCTACAGACTGGATCCCGGCCCGGAAGATCTCTGCCACATAGGCGCCGCTGTTAAAGCTGCACACCACCATCCCCGCAAAAATGGGATCGATGGTGAAACGGAAGGAAGGATCTCCTGTGATCAGGCTGACGATGGTACGCACCACCACCGGGATACCAAAATAAAAAAACAGGGCCTGTACCAGAATCGGCGTTCCTCTGATGATTTCGATATAAACATTGGCGATCAGGCGAGGCACAAAAAAGCGCGACATTTTTCCAAGGCTGGTCATCAGTCCGATCAGGACCCCGAAAAACAGCGCCACCACCGTGACCTCCAGGGTGGTCAGGGCTCCCTCCACCAGCTTGGGAAATAATAGCATTAAATTTTCCACGATAGATGTTCTCCTTCATACAATGAGTGCGTAACGCAAACCGCTACGCACTCACCGCACACTTTCTTTTCCGCCCCGGGCGGAAATACTCTTTTGCGTTTTTAGAAATACTTTTCCAACAGCTGATCATAGGTGCCGTTTTCCTGCACGTTCTTCAGGCCCTGATTCAGCTCTTCCAAAAGCTGGGTGTTGTCCGCCGCTACGATAAAGCCGTAGTCCTCGCTGGTCAGCGGCTCGCCTACCATGCGGACGTTGCCCGGCTGGGCCGCCATATAGGCTTCCGCTACCGGCAGGTCGTTGATAACGCAGTCTGCCGCGCCGTTGATGAGCTCCTGCATAACCAGGTCTACCGTATTAAGGATGGTAATGTCCGCCAGGACGCCTTCGTCCACCAGCCGCTGGGCTTCCTCATAGCCGGTAGTGGCGATCTGTACCGCCGCGGTTTTGCCCTGCAGATCATCTACGCTGTTGATGGCGGTATCGTCTTCTCTTACAAGCAGCGCCAGGCCCGCCGTGATATATCCGTCTGTGAAGCTGACCCCTTCCTGATCGTCCCGGATGGTGCAGCCGCTGGCTACTACGTCGATGTTGCCGGTCTGAACCGCCGGAACCAGTCCGTCAAAGCCCAGGGAGGTATATTCTACCGTATATCCCTGATCCTCCGCTACCGCCTTGATCAGCTCAAGATCAAAGCCGGTCATTTCACCGGTAGCCTCGTCCACGTATTCAAAGGGGGCAAAGTCCGGGGTTGTCCCTACGATCAGGGTTCCCTTTTCTTCGGTTTGGGCCTGTCCCTCCGTACCGCCCTGCTCTTCGTCCGTTCCGCCGCCGCAGCCTGCCAGGGTCACGGCAAGAACCAGCATCAGCATGATCGCCAGCGTCTTTTTCAGTTTCATAATCATCCTTCTCCCTTCATAATTGATTCCAGCTGCGGGCAGAGCCCGCCTTTCCCTGTAGCTTTCGCCCTTGGGACCTTTTCCTCCGGCTTTTTTACAGGTTTAGTTCCTTTTTTATTACTGCATAATTATAAATCAGCGGCCCTCAACATGCAATCCCTTTTTGTGAAATACCGCCGTTTTCTGCCGGATTTACGGATATTTCATTTTCTGAGGCCTTCCCCGTCCCGCTGCTGAAGGGGAACGTAGGGCACATCGCCGCACACGTCCTGATATGCGGGCCGCATGATCTTTCCGTTGCTGAAAAGCTCCTCCATCCGGTGAGCGCACCAGCCTGAGATCCTTGCCGCCGCGAAAAGAGGGGTGGCGATGTCGGTGGGGATGTTCAAAGCGGAATATACAAAGCCTGAATATAAATCCACATTTGCCATGAGATTTTTCTGGTGTCCCTTCGCTTCATAAAACAGCCGGGAAGCGTTCTTTTCGATATAATCCACCAAAAGGAACTCCCGCATCAGGCCCTTGCTTTTCGCCAGCTTTTCGGCGATTTTTTTCAGGATCACCGCTCTGGGATCAGACAGGGTGTAAACCGCGTGGCCAAAGCCGTACAAAAGCCCGGAGCCGTCTCCCGCCTCTCCCCGGAATACATCGATGATGAACTTGTCCACCTCCTCCCGGTTTTCAATGTCCGACACCGTCCGGGTCAGCTCCCGGATCAGCTTGATGACCTCCACGTTGGCGCCGCCGTGCTTGGGGCCTTTCAAAGAGCCTACCGCCGCGGAAATGGCCGAGTAGGTATCCGTTCCCGAGGAGGAAATAACATGGGTGGTAAAGGCGGAATTATTGCCTCCTCCATGCTCTGCGTGAAGGATCAGACAGCAATCCAGAAGGGTTGCCTCAAGAGGGGTATATTCGCCTGTGGGCCGGATCATCCTGAGGATGTTTTCCGCCGTAGAAAGCTCCGGCAGAGGCCGGTGAAAATGCAGGCTGGCGTCTTTATTGTAGGATACCTTGGCCTGATAACCATAGCAGATGATAGCGGGAAGCTTTGCCACCAGATCGATGGACTGGCTCAGGACGTTTTTCAGGGACGTATCGTCGGGATTATCGTCAAAGGAATATAAAGCCAGTATGCACCGGGCCAGCTTGTTCATGATATTGATGCTGGGGGCGGTCAGGATCATATCCCTTACAAAGGAAAAGGGAAGCTCTCTTCTGGCCCCCAGGATCTTTTTGTATGCCTCCAGCTGACGGGCGTTTGGAAGCTGGCCGAACATGAGCAGATAACTGGTTTCCTCATAGCCGGGCCGGTTTTCCTTCAGGCATCCGTTGACAATATCCTCTACATTGATGCCTCTGTAAAACAGCTGGCCGGGAATGGCGACCTTTTTTCCTTCCTTCACCTCGTAGCCCCTTACGGACCCGATCTTTGTCAGTCCCACCAAAACGCCGGTGCCGTTGCTGTTTCTCAGCCCCCGCTTCACATCGTATTTCTGGTAAAACGAATCGTCGATGGCGTTGTTTTCGGGAACGATCCTGCACATTTCCCGCAGAAAGGATTCCCGAAGCACCAAAGCGTCGCTTCGGATCAGCTCTTCCGGTTTTTTCATATAGCAATACCTCTCTTCCCAAAAAAGATGATGCTATATTGTATCCCATCCCGGCGGGGCCTGTCAACGCAAAGAGACGGGAAACCCTCCTTGCGCAGCCTCCCGCCTTTCCTTCCCGCCGGCTTTTCCTTTCCTTTTTTGCAAAAGGCCGGCGTTTTCTATTCTTCCTCTTCTTCCAGGATCCTCATGATCCCATCAAAGGTCTCCCGCTGCTGCCGGTTCAGTAAGACCCGGATGCCCTTTACCGCCGCCAGCTGCTTTTTCAGCTCTTCCCGGTCCTTTCCCAGACTGTCCCGCAGCCTTCTGACCTCTTCCATCAGCTGATCGCTGTTTTTTCCCTCCAGCTGCCTTGCCGCCCTGGCAAGAGCCTCCTGCTTTTGGGGGTCTCCCTTTCCAAGGCCCAGGCGGTTTGCCATCGCCATCAGGCTTTCCGTATTCAGCTGCTCGAAATGTTCCAAAAAATCCCCTCCTTTCTCCTTCAGCATATGCCCCGCTCCTGTAACTGTTACACACATATTTTTCGTTTTCCACATATACTTTACAAAGGGAGGCGGTCTGGATGAATCGAAACAAGGTAGAGGATTTTACCCAAAGGGCGGATCGGATGCTGCATAAAATGCAGACGGCAAACGAGCTTTTGCGCCGCGCAGGCCGGTTATCCGACCCAAGCTTCCGCCTTTCCCTGACGGATCTGAAAAGCCTGGCTCAGCTGGGAGAGACCCTCAGCCTTGCCATGGAGCTTGTGCCCACGGATCCCTCCCGCAAGGAAACGGTCGATCAGCTGGTGGACGGACTGAAAAAGGTACAGGATCTGGATCTGGGAGCCCTTTTACAGCTTGCTTCCCTTTTCAGCGCCGAAAAGGATCCCGGGGACAGTGCTCCCTGATTTTTACCAAAACACAAAGCCCGTAAAATTTCAAAGCCCATAAAATCATTGAAAAGCCCTGTCTCCTTACGTTATAATAAAAACATAAAGCATATTTCCAAAACCAATGGTTTAACCTAAGGAGGTAAAGGTATGGCATTTATCACATCCAAGGAGATGTTCGAAAGAGCCATGAACAGCGATTATGCCATAGGCGCTTTCAACGTAAATGATATGGAAATCGTACAGGGCATCGTAGACGCCGCCAAGGAAGAGCAGGCGCCCCTGATTCTTCAGGTTTCCGCAGGAGCCAGGGAATACGCCAAGCCGGCTTATCTTTTGAAACTGGTCGAAGCCGCCATGCTGGATTCAGGACTTGACATCGTACTGCATCTGGATCACGGCGCGGATTTTGAAATCTGCAAAAAATGCGTGGACGACGGCTTTACTTCCGTCATGATCGACGGCTCCAAATATCCCTTTGAGGAAAACATCCGCCTGACCAAACAGGTAGTGGAATACGCCCATGCCCACGGCGTTGTGGTAGAGGCGGAGCTTGGCAAGCTGGCGGGGGTAGGGGACGCCGTCAGCGTCAGCGAACGGGACGCCAAATTCACCGACCCAGACCAGGCGGCGGAATTTGTAGAAAAAACCGGAGTGGATTCTCTGGCCATCGCCATCGGCACCAGCCACGGCGCTTACAAGTTCAAGGGCGATCCCTACCTGGATTTCGAAAGGCTGGCCGAAATCGAAAAACGCATTCCCAAAACCCCGCTGGTGCTTCACGGCGCCTCCTCGGTCCTGAAGGAATTTGTGGACATGTGCAATCAGTACGGCGGCAATATCCCCGGCGCCCAGGGGGTTCCGGAGGATATGATCCGAAAAGCGGCCGCCCATCACGTTTGCAAGGTCAACATCGACACGGATCTGCGCCTTGCCATGACCGCGGCCATCCGCAAGGTTTTAACGGAAAATCCGGCGGAATTCGATCCCAGAAAATACCTGGGGCCCGGAAGAGCCGCCATCAAAGGCATGGTCCAGCACAAGATCAGAAACGTTCTTGGCTGCAGCGGCAAACGGTAAAGCATTGGCCGGCAGAGCGCCTGCCGGGGCCGGCGTCCACTTCAAACCCGCGCCGGCGCACAAGAGGTGAACTTATGAAAAACGCTCCCTGCGGAATCGTATTCAACGAAAAAAACCAAGTCCTTCTGGTTCTCAGAAGATTTCCTCCTCTGGCCTGGGGCCCTCCCGGAGGCTTCCCCGACTACGGAGAAAACCCCAGAGACACCGTGGAGCGGGAAGTGGCGGAGGAAACGGGCATTACCTGCGTCGTTCTGGCGCCCCTGGGGGATTATGAATATGAAGAATATGACGCCAGGCTGAACATTTTCGTGGCCTCCTATCTGTTCGGCACCCTGCGCTGCAGCTATGAAAGCCGCGATATAGGCTGGTTTTCCCTGGACGAGCTTCCGGAAAACCTTTCCCCTCCCAAGGAGGTTTTTCTGAAGGCCTTCGATCTTTATCAGATTTCAAACAGCATCTGAAATCCGCTCTATAATA
>CALWZU010000095.1 GCA_944386095.1 uncultured Clostridia bacterium
AGCGCCCGGGGCGGGAACCCCGGGAGATGGCGCCTGTATTTCTCCTAAAACCGCCTCAAGGCTTTCCCGGCTGACGGCGCCTGGCCTGAGGATAGCCGGGGGCTGGACTGTCATGTCGATGACGGTGGATTCCAGGCCAACCTGGCAGTTGCCTCCAAGAAGCAGGCCGTCGGCTCGTCCCGTCAGGTCGGAAAGGACGTGCTCGGCCCGGGTAGGGCTGGGTTTGCCGGAGAGATTGGCGCTGGGGGCGGCGACAGGGCAGCCGGCGGCAAGAAGCAAATGTCGCGCTTCCGGGTTTGCGGGCATTCGAATGGCCACGGTGTCAAGACCGGCGGTGACGTTTGAGGCGACGGCGTCTGTTTTTTGCAGGATGATGCTTAAAGGGCCGGGCCAGAAGGCCTCCATCAGGAGAAGGGCCTTTGGGGGCACCTCCCGGACAAGCTGCTTCAGAGAGAGGGGGCTTGCGATATGGACGATCAGAGGATTGTCGGAGGGCCGTCCCTTTGCGAGAAAGATCCGGGAAACGGCCTTTTCGTCAAGGGCGTTTGCTCCCAGCCCGTAGACGGTTTCGGTGGGAAAGGCGACGGTTTTCCCCTGGCGCAAAAGGGCGGCCGCCTGGTCAAAAAGCGTCCGGGCCCGGGGTGAATCCAGGTCAAGCCTGCTGGGATCCTGATGGATTCGCAGGTCAAAGACCTTTGTGGGGATATGGAGATTTTGCAGCTGGAAATGATCTCTTGACATCTCAGGCGCTCCTTCGGAAAAAGGTTTAAGGGAAGCTTTGACGTTTTAAGAAGCAAAGGGGAACCCTTTTGGAAACAGGGCCGGAAAACAGACGGCCTTCTTCAAGTCTGCCCTATATTGTAGCATATTTGAACATTGCCAACAACGATTTTGTGTGATAAACTGACTGGATAGAAGAAAGAAGGAATGGAGAAGCAGCATGTTCGATAAACTGGATTTTATTGAAGAAAAATACAAGGATCTCAGCCTGCGGGCCTCGGATCCTCAGGTCATCGCCGATCAGCCTTTGTGGCGCACCACCGTCAAGGAAATGTCGGATATGGAGCCGATCGTCAATAAGTATAAGGAATACAAAAAAGCAAAAGGCGATCTGGCCCAGGCCAAGGAGGTTTTGGATGAAAGCAGCGACGAAGAACTGCGGGAAATGGCCAAAATGGAAATTTCCGATCTGGAGGAGAGCCTGGCCGGCCTGGAGGAGGAGCTGAAGATCCTCCTTTTGCCCAAGGATCCCAACGATGAAAAAAATGTCATACTGGAGGTCAGAGCCGGAACAGGCGGAGAAGAGGCCGCTTTGTTTGCGGGGGATCTTCTGAGGATGTATATGCGCTATGCGGAGCGCAAGGGCTGGAAAACCGAAATCATGGAGCTTAATGATACAGGAATCGGCGGCATTAAGGAAGCGGTCATCATGATCAAGGGCAAAGGCGCCTATTCCCGGCTGAAATATGAAAGCGGCGTTCACCGGGTACAGAGGGTGCCCGCCACGGAATCCAGCGGCAGGATCCATACCTCGGCGGCTACGGTGGCGGTGCTGCCGGAGGTGGATGATGTGGAGATCCAGATCAATCCCGAGGACGTTAGAGTGGATGTGTACCGTTCCTCCGGAAACGGCGGACAAAGCGTCAATACCACGGATTCCGCAGTTCGTCTGACTCATATCCCTACAGGGCTTATCGTGACCTGTCAGGATGAAAAATCCCAGCTGAAAAACAAGGAAAAGGCCTTTAAGGTGCTGCGGGCAAGGCTGTATGACATCCAGATGCAAAAGCAAAATGAAGAGCTGGCGGCGGAGCGTAAGAGCCAGGTAGGAAGCGGTGACCGAAGCGAGCGGATCAGAACCTATAATTTCCCTCAGGGAAGGATTTCCGATCACCGTATCGGCCTGACCATTTACAAGCTGGATTATTTTCTGGACGGTGATCTGGATGAGGTCATCGACGGCCTGATCACCTTTTATCAGGCGGAAAAAATGAAACAGTTCTGATGCCCGCAAGGAAACAGGCTTTCGGGGCGGAACGCAGTATTAAGGAGAAACCCATATGTCTTTAACCATTAAGCAGGCTGTGCTTCAGGCGACCTCCCGTCTGGCGGAGGAAGGGATCGCCGGCCCGAAGCTGGATGCCGAGGTGCTTTTATGTCATTTGCTTCATAAGGAAAGAACCTATTTGATCGTCAATTCCGCTAAAACGCTGGATCAGGAGCTGGTGGAGGCCTACAGGGCTCTGGTGGAGGAAAGGGCCATGGGAAAGCCCATTCCATATATAACGGGGAAAAAAGAATTCATGGGCCTTACCATCCGGGTCAATCCGTCTGTATTGATTCCCAGGGCGGATACGGAAACCATGGCGGAAGAGGCCATTGAGACCCTGTGCGAAGGCAAATACGGGATCGGCGGGCCGTCCGTTTTGGATCTTTGCTGCGGAAGCGGCGCCATCGGCGTCAGCATCGCCAAGCTGATGCAGCGGGTCAAGGTGACCGGAGCGGATATCAGTGCGGAAGCCCTGGCGGTCGCTATGGAAAACGCCAAGCTGAATAAGGTAAAGAAAAAGATGAAATTCGTTCAGGGAGATTTGTTCGGCGCGGTAAAAAAATCCGCCCGTTTTGATTTGATCATCACCAATCCCCCCTATATCAAAACCCAAACCATCACCCAGCTGCAGCGGGAGATCCGCAATTTTGAACCCCGGCTGGCGCTGGACGGAGGAGAGGACGGGATGGATTTTTACAGAAGGATCCTGCCTGAGGCGGCGGGGCATTTGAAGAAAAACGGGATGCTGTTTATGGAAATCGGCTATGACCAGGGGGAGGCTGTCAAGAAGCTGGCAGAGGCCACCGGCTTGTACAGGGAAGTTTCTCTTCTACCAGATTTAGCGGGATTTGACCGGATCATCAGAGCCTGCCGGGCATAGACGGAAAGAAGGGGGATATTTTCGGATTTTTCAAGAAAAAATTCTTGCTGAACTGATATACTTGTGCTATCATATAGAAGTTAACTCTTGAAGATGGAGGTGAAAATACATGAAAGAAGGCATTCATCCGAATTACAGACCCTGCAAGGTAACCTGCGCCTGCGGAAACACCTTTGAAACAGAGTCCATTAAGGACGAGATCAAAGTGGAAGTCTGCTCCGCCTGCCATCCCTTCTTTACGGGAACGCAAAAGTTCGTAAGCCGCGGCGGCAGAATCGAAAAATTCAAGAAAAAATTCAACATGGAATAAGCAAACAAAAATCACGAGGCATCATCCTCGTGATTTTTTTTCGGGATATCTTAAAAAGGTCCAAATGCCGAAAGGAATATTTTTCCTTGACCTTTTCCGTCTGCTATATAATAATAGGTATGAAAGAAATGGAGGCTAACGTGGACGAAAAAGAATTAAAAAAGAAAAAAGTGGGAGAGCTTCGGGAAATGGCCGGAGTTTTCGGCATACCCAATCCCGCGAAGCTGAAAAAAGGCCAGCTGATCGAGGCGCTGCTTTTACGGCAGACAGAATCCGGCAAGCCTTTGGAAGAGCAGCTGCTTTTGGAAGAAACTGAAGCCCAAAAGGAGGCTCCGGCCTCGAAGGAAAAAACGGCCGGGAATAGAGATATTCAAAGAAAAAAGAAGGAAGCCCCGTTAAATCCCTATGGGGAGGAGAGCTCCGGGCGGAAAAAGATAAAAAGACCGCCGGGAAGGCCTTCTAAAAAGGCGGCGCTTTCCCAGCAGGAAGCTTCTTCCCAGGAGAAACTCCAGGAACAGGCCTGGCCCCCGGGCCGGGACTTTGCAAAGAAAAAGGAAGAAACGCCGGAGCCGGGAGCCGATCACCGGATGGCGGAACAAAAAGCAGAGCGCCGGGAAGAAGGATTCCCGGAAAAAACCCTTTCTCAAACGGAACAGCTTACCTTAGCCACTTCTTATACAGCTTCCGATTCCGGAAGAAGCATCACCAAACGTCCGTATCAGCGTCATAGCAGCACTGCTTCGGCAGATGAATCTCAGCAAAAGGAAAAAACCGAGCCTGCCCTTTCACCTCAGGAACAAAGGGAGCCTTGCGGCGTTCATGGAGCCTGCCATCACGCTCATGTAAACGCAAGTCCGGAGCATCCTGAAACGGAAAGGCGAAGGGTGCCGGAGGATCAGAAGGAAACCGTAGAAGGGATTTTGGAAATGACCGAGGGCAATAACTTCGGCTTTCTGCGCTTTCATAATTTTTTGACCAGCGACAGGGACGTGTATGTGTCTCCGGCGCAGATACGGCGCTTTAACCTGAAGACGGGAGACAAAATCCTGGGCATTACAAGACCTCCCAATGAAGGGGAAAAATTCCGGGGCCTTCTGTATGTGAACACGGTAAATGGGGATCCGCTGAATATTGCGATCAATCGTCCCGATTTTGATTCTCTTACCCCGATCTTTCCCAACGAAAGAATTTCTCTGGAGCTTAGCCCGGTGGATCTTTCCACCCGTCTGATCGATCTGATCGCGCCTATTGGGAAGGGGCAAAGGGGCCTTATCGTAGCGCCGCCCAAAGCGGGAAAAACCATACTTCTGAAAAAGGTGGCAAACAGTATCACCAAAAAATATAAGGATATGGAAGTGATCGTGCTGCTTGTGGATGAAAGGCCGGAGGAAGTGACGGACATGCAGCGCTCTATCGACGGGGAAGTAATTTATTCCACCTTTGACGAGCTGCCTCAGAATCATGTCAAGGTGGCGGAAATGGTGCTGGCCCGGGCTCAGCGTCTGGCAGAGCACGGAAAAGACGTGGTCATTCTTCTCGACAGCATCACCCGCCTTGCCAGGGCCTATAATCTGGTGGTGCCCCCTTCAGGAAGGACCCTGTCCGGCGGGCTTGACCCAGGCGCGCTCCATAAACCCAAAAAGTTTTTCGGGGCCGCCAGAAACCTGGAGGAGGGGGGAAGCATCACCATCTTGGCTACGGCGCTGGTGGAAACCGGCAGCCGTATGGACGATGTGATCTTTGAGGAATTTAAAGGAACCGGCAATATGGAGCTGCATCTTGACCGAAAGCTTTCCGAAAAACGGATTTTCCCTGCTATCGATCTGAATAAATCCGGCACCAGAAGAGAAGACCTGCTGCTTTCCACGGAAGAAATGGAAGCCATCTGGACTATGCGAAGAGCCCTTTCCAACGGCTCCACCCAGGATGTTACGGAGACCATCATCAATTATCTGATGAGCACGAAAACAAACGCCGACTTTGTGCAGCTGATCAAAAAAAGTCATCTGGAACGGAGCGAACGGGGAAATTATATTATGAAATAAAAGGAAAACAGAGGGCGCCTTTAGGACAAAAACCTTAAGGCGCTTTTGTTTTTTACGATGAATTCATCATTTCCGCTCTTCACCATATGCGAAAGCCTGGCTGCCCGATTAGAATATTCTTTTAGTTTTGCACTGCTCAGCAGGTAATACAAAAACCTCCCAGGACAATGTCCTGAGAGGCCATGCAGCGCCTTGCGGCGTCTGGATCGTATATTGGCTGTATTCGATTAACGCTTGGAGAACTGAGAAGCTTTTCTGGCTTTTTTGAGGCCGTATTTTTTTCTTTCCTTCATTCTGGGGTCTCTGGTTAAAAAGCCCGCTTTTTTCAGAATGGGTCTGAGCTCGGCATCTGCCTGAATCAGGGCTCTGGAAATACCATGTCTTAAAGCGCCTGCCTGGCCGGTGGTGCCGCCGCCGTTGACTCTGGCAACAACGTTGAATCTGGATTCGGTGCCGGTGAGCATCAGGGGGCGTTTAACCTCTCTTTTCAAAAGCTCCATGCCGAAATATTCGTCAAGAGGCTTGTTGTTGATGGTGATTTCGCCTTTTCCGGGAAGTAATCTGACTCTTGCCACAGCGGATTTCCTTCTGCCGGTTCCGTAATTCTGTAATTTCGCCATTTATGATTTCCTCCCTTCCTTAAAATTCCCAAACTTCCGGCTTCTGCGCAGCGTGATTGTGTTCGGGGCCTGCATAGACCTTCAGCTTTTTATACATCTGTCTGCCCAGCTTTCCTTTGGGCATCATGCCCTTTACGGCGTGTTTAACGGCTTCCGCGGGTTTTTTCTGAAGGAGCTTTTCCAGGGTGATTTCCTTCAGGCCGCCGGGATAGCCGGTGTGGTGCTTATATACCTTGTCGGTCATTTTTTTGCCGGTAACGGCGATTTTTTCCGCATTGATAACGATGACATAGTCCCCTGTGTCAACGTGGGGCGTATAGATCGGTTTTTTCTTGCCTCTCAGAATGGCGGCCACTTCGGAAGAAAGTCTGCCAAGGTTTTTGCCTTCCGCGTCGATGACATACCATTTTCTTTCTACTTCATGAGGCTTGGCGATAAAAGATTTCATCTGTACATACCTCTTTCATATTCTGTTATGTTGATGCGCCCTGGCGTTTCACCCCACCCGGGCGTTTGAAGCTTCGCTGCTGGTTCCGTTAAAACCGGGGCTAATGATTTTCACGGAAGAAATAGCATTAACATTATAATAGCAGCCATAACCATTGTCAACGAATTTTTGTTGAAATCTCTTGAATTTTCAGCGTAAATGCCTTAAAATTATGTGCGATATCAAGGTGAAGGCCTCGCCGGGCAAAAGCTCTTCGCGCCGGAGGCTTCTTTGCCGGATGGAAAGGGCGGAGGCTTATGCAAAATCTGAAACGACTGGGCTTTTTTTTCGGACTGATCTTAGTGGCGTTTGGGGCGGTGCTGCTGCTTTTTCCCGACAGGGTCATAAACGCCATCGGCCTTGGGCTGGGGATCATCATGGTAGCGGCGGCGATTCTCCGGGGGCTCTCCCTTGCCGGCTCCTGGGAAGAAAGAGAAGGCTCTTCCCGGGTCGTTTTGCTGGCGGTGGTGCTTTTGCTTTTCATAGTGGGCGTTTTCCTTCTTTTGAATCGGGAAGCGGCGGTGGCGGTTATCAGCGTTGCCATCGGGATTTTCGCCCTGATAAGCGCGGCGGATCGCTATACGGTGGCAAGAGCCAGAAAAAACCTTGATTTGCCGGTGTCAAGCACCGTGATTTCCGGCATCATCCATCTTTTGTTTGGAATCGGCATGATCACCATGCCTGTTTTGGGAGCTTCCCTGATTATGATGGTCACCGGCGCTTATCTGATAGCGGCGGGTGTGATGGTGATTTTGTCCTCCTGCGTATTTATGGACTTATAAGAAAGGGAGAAAAAATGGGAAAAGTATATTTATTTGAACATCCCCTGATTCAGCATAAGCTGTCGATCCTCAGGGACAAAAATACAAACGTGAAGGATTTCAGAGAACTGGTAAGGGAAATTTCCATGCTGATGGCCTATGAGGTCACAAGGGATCTGCCTCTTGAAGACGTGGAGATTGAAACGCCCATCTGCAAGACCACCGTTAAAAGGCTTCAGGGAGAGGATCTGGGTATCATTCCGGTGCTCAGGGCGGGCCTTGGAATGGTGGACGGTATGCTGGAGCTGGTACCCAGCGCCAAGGTGGGCCATATCGGTCTTTATCGGGATCCGGAAACAAAGCTGCCGGTGGAATATTACTGCAAGCTGCCTACTGACGTTGAAAAAAGGCGGCTGATTATCGTGGATCCCATGCTGGCAACAGGCGGCTCCTCTAACGCGGCTATCTCTCTTTTAAAAGAACACGGAGGAAAGGATATTTCCCTGATGTGCCTGATCGCCGCGCCGGAGGGGGTAAAGGCGGTCATGGAGGCCCATCCGGATGTGGACATTTATATCGCAGCCCAGGATGAATGCTTAAATGAACACGCCTATATCGTTCCGGGTCTTGGCGATGCGGGAGACCGGATTTTTGGAACCAAATAAAAACAGGGGCGATGGGATATGGATCAAAGCGACATATTGATAATCGGCGCCGTTGTGGTGCTGCTGGCCTTTTCCGCCTGCTTTTCGGCGGCGGAAACGGCTTTTTCCCAGCTTAACGCAAACCGGCTCAGGGACCTTACGGAATCGGGCCGCAAGGGGGCGGCCTGTGTAAAAAAGCTTTGGGAAAACACGGACTGGCTGGAATCCACTTTGCTGATCGGCAATACGCTGTCTAATATCGCGGCGGCAACTTTGTCTGCATTTTTGTTTTTCAAGTATCTTCACGGAGCGGGTACCGCTATTTCGGTAATTGCCATGACGATTCTCATTCTGATTGTGGGAGAGATTTCCCCAAAGGCTTTGGCAAAGGAAAATCCGGAAGGGATTGCCTGCGCCACTGCGCCCTTCCTGCGGGTGGTAAGGGTGATCCTGGCGCCGCTCCATTTTGTTTTTGCGGGATGGAAAAGGCTTCTGATCGGTATTCTTGGCCCCAAAGAGGAAAAGGGCAATGCAGAAGAGGAGCTGATTACCATTGTGGATGAGGCGGAACGGGAAGGCGGGCTGGACAGCCACGAGAGCGACCTGATCCGTTCAGCCATCGAGTTTAATGATCTGGATGTTTCCGACATCCTTACCCCCAGGGTGGATATGATAGCCGTCGAAAAGGACATGTCCATGGAAGAGATCGACCGGCTGTTTACAGAAAACGGATTTTCCAGATTGCCGGTATATGAGGGCAGTTTGGATCACATTATCGGCGTTCTGCACGAAAAGGATTTTCACGCCTTGATGGGAAAAGGAGAAGCAGGGATCCAAGGCGCTTTGAAAAAGGTGGTCAATACGGTGCCTACGGCGAAGATATCCCATCTTCTCAGAGAGCTGCAAAGAAGGAAAACCCATATCGCCGTGGTGGTGGATGAGTTTGGGGGCACCATGGGGATTGTGACCATGGAGGACATCCTGGAAGAACTGGTTGGAGATATATGGGACGAACACGATCAGGTGGTGCAGGAATTTGTGCCTCTGGAGGCCGGCGCCTATGGGGTGATGGGCAGCGCGGATCTGGACGACTTTTTTGATCTGTTTGAAGTAGATCCGCCTCAAGAGGAGTATGATTCCTCTACCGTAGGAGGCTGGGTAGTGGAGGTCCTGGAGGAAATTCCTTCCGAAGGAGCCTGCTTTGTCAGGGAAGGCATCCATGTGACCGTGACCAGGACCGATCAGCGGAAGGTGCTGGAAATCGAAGCTCGGGCGGCGGAAGAGGCCGCGCCTGAGAAGGGAGAGGAAGAAAAGCAGCAAAACCGGTGAAAAGCTGAGTGGGCTGAAAAGCCGCTGAGACGGCGGAAACAAAAATAGGGTCAGTACCAGAATCCAGCCGCAGAGCAGCGGATAAAGAAAAGAAGATAAATCGATAAAAGGGCTTTTTCCAAAGAAAGGGAAAGGGCCTTTTTCTTTTTGCAAATACAGGGAAGGGAAGGTTTCTGAAAGGGAATTTCAGGTAAAATTCACAGCCTTATCCCGGTTTCGTGGGGCGGCGTCCATATTCCTGGTTTATGCTGGAAAATGGAATATCCCAGAAGCAAGATAACCCAAAGGAAAGGAGTGTTTGGGGACGATGAAAAAATTTTGGGCAAAAAAGGATGGCGAAGAAGAAAGGAAGGCCCCAAAGGAAGAAAGTGAAACAGTTTTTGGAGAAAAGCAGAAAAAGACTTCGACGTTCGGGCAAGGCGCCGGGCAGATGAAGGAAACGCTCCTGTCCTTGGGAAAAGGAAAAAAAATCCCCCTTCCCCGGACGAAAAAGGGAAGGATCGCTCTTGGCGCAGGCTGCCTGGCGGTACTGCTTGCAGGGGGATTTACGCTGCAAAGTGTTTTTTCGGCTCAGGAACAAACCGTAGCCTATGAGGATTATACCGTAGAGCTGGGGAATGTAGAGGAGAGCATCAGCGGATCGGGAACCATTGAGGCAGCCGCCACCTATGAGGTGGTGTCGTTAGTCAAGGGAGAGGTTTTGTCGGATACCTTTGAGGAGGGGGACCTGGTAGAGGAGGATCAGCTTTTGTATGTGATCGACTCCTCTGATACGGAAACTTCGGTGCAGAGGGCCCAGATCTCTCTGGAAAAGGCCAGAGACGCCTATCAGGAAAGCCAGGAAACCGTATCGGAGCTGAACATCTCCGCCCCGATTTCCGGGAGAGTGGGAGAGCTGTCTGTGGAGGAAGGAGACGATGTGCAAAATGGTGCGGTGATCGCCACCATTTACGATGACAGCTCTTTAGAGGTAACCGTTCCCTTTACCAGCGCCGACGCCCAGAGCCTTTATACCGGACAGCCGGTGACCGTGACCCTGGGAGATACCTTTGAACAGCTTTCCGGTACCATTACGAAGATTTCTAATGCCCAGCAGATTCTGGATGGCTATGTGTCCGGTACAAACGTGACTGTCAGCGTATCCAATCCGGGACTTTTGCAGGAGGGAACCTATGCGACGGTCATGGCGGGAGAGGCCAGCAGCTATGGAAGCGGCAAGCTGGAATATACCCGCTCTGAAAATGTCAAAGCGACCTCCTCCGCTACCGTTAAACAGATTCGATATTCCCAGGGAGAACAGGTTTCGGCGGGCGCCACCATCATGACCCTGGAAAGCGATTCCGCCCAGTCATCTCTGAAGGACAGCAAAAGATCCTATGAAGACGCTCTTTTGTCCTATGAAAATACCCTGGAGGAGCTGGAGGATTATAATATTACGGCGCCTATCAGCGGCACCATTATCAGCAAGGATGTCAAGGCGGGAGATACCATTGACAACAGCAATTCTACCGTGGTGATGGCTACCATCGCCGATATGTCCAGCATGTCCTTTGAAATCAGCGTGGATGAACTGGATGTGTCGAAAATGGAGGCGGGACAGAGCGTCAGAGTGACGGCGGACGCCCTGGAGGCAGAGACCTTCACAGGGACGGTCACAAATGTGAGCCTGCTTGGCACAAGCTCCAACGGAGTGACCACCTACCCGGTTACCATTACCCTGGATGAAATCCCGGAGGGCCTGTGGCCGGGGATGAATGTGACAGGGGAAATCGTAGTGGAATCGGCATATGATACGCCGGTGATCCCGCTGACAGCCGTCAGCCGGGGCGATCTGGTGCTGACGCCTCAGGACAGCCAGCTGGCGAAACGTACAGAGGAGCAGAACCCGGAAAAGCTGGTGACCGAGGGCGCGCCGGAGGGCTATGTATATGTAAATGTAGAGCTTGGTATCAACGACCAAAGCAATATCCAGATCCTGGAGGGTCTAAAGGAGGGAGATGTGATCACGCTTATGACGGTGAGCAGAAGCGATTCTGATTCGGAGCAGGAGATGCCGGAGGGGATGATGGAAGGCGGAATGCCCTCGGGGATGCCCTCCGGAGGCGAAATGCCTTCTGGCATGCCCTCGGGAGGAGGTATGCCTTCCGGAGGCGGGATGCCCTCAGGCGGAGGCGGAATGCCTTCGGGCGGACCGGGTATGCCATAAAAAGCCCAGGAGGTAAAGGAAAAACATGAGTGATGAGGATATGAAGAAAAAAGAAGCGGCGGCTGGAGGAAGGGATCCTGTCAAAAGGGAAGAAACCCTGATCCGCCTGGAGGATATTTATAAGATCTATCAGACAGGAGAGGAAACCGTAAATGCCATAGACGGGATTACCCTTTCCATTGAAAAGGGCGAATTTGCCGCCATCGTCGGTCAGTCCGGCTCAGGGAAATCCACCTGTATGAACATCATCGGCTGCCTGGATGTCCCCACAAAGGGGAGGTATTTTCTGGGAGGCAGGGATGTGAGCCATATGAAGGATGATGAGCTGGCGGTCATACGCAATCAGATGCTGGGATTTATTTTCCAGCAGTATAATCTGATCCCCAAGCTGACGGTGCTGGAAAATGTGGAGCTGCCTATGATTTACAAGGGCGTGAAGGAAAAGGAGCGCCGGGAGTATGCCGTTCAGATGCTGGAAAAGGTGGGGATCGCCCAAACAAAATTCCGCATGCCAAAGCAGCGGTCCGGCGGTCAGCAGCAGAGGGTGTCCATCGCCAGGGCGCTGGCGGGAAAGCCCAGCGTGATTTTGGCCGACGAGCCTACGGGGGCCCTTGATTCCCGGACGGGGACCGAGGTATTGGAGCTGTTGAAAAGGCTTAATCAGGAAGGAAACACCATCGTTCTGATTACCCATGACATGGGCATCGCCCGGCAGGCAAGGCGCATCATCCGTATCGCGGACGGAAAGGTTGTAGAGGATATGCGAAATGATCCCGGCCCGGCCCCAGAACCGGCCGGGACTGCCGGCGCTTGGAAAAAGGGGAGAGCAGATATAGAGGAAGGGAGAAAGGACCCATGAATGCAAAGCAGTGTCTTTCCATGGCCTTTAAGAGTCTGAAGGGAAACAAAATACAGGCTTTTCTGACCATGCTGGGCATTATCATCGGCGTCGCTTCGGTCATTGTGCTGGTGAGCCTTGTGGATGGAATGGCCAAGGACATGGTATCCCAGTTTGAAAATATGGGGACCAATCTGGTATCTGTGAACATTCAGGGAAGAGGCGCCACAAGAACGGTAGATGTAGAGGATTTTCAGGAGCTGGTCCAGGAGAATCAGGATATCATCGCTTACTTTTCCCCTGTTGTCAGCGCTTCTGTTTCGGCGAAGTATCAGGGGGAGAACCTGAGCGCGTCGGTTACCGGGGTTTCGGAGGACTATGAGCATCTGACGGAAATCAACCTGAGCCAGGGCCGGTTTTTAAGCTACATCGATGTAGAGCGCAGCCAGAAGGTTTGCGTTATCGGCTCATATTATGAAAAGGAGCTGTTTGCGGGCGCTTCAGCCCTGGACCAGACCCTGCGGCTTAACGGAGAGCCCTACCGGGTCATCGGCGTTTTGGAGGAAACGGCGGATTCAGAGGAGGGCTCGGCGGATGCGGTCATTTATACGCCTTATACATCGGCCGCCAAGCTGTCCTTTAACGGGGTGATTTCCTCTTATCAGCTGGGCGCTGTGGATACGGACAGCGTGGAGGCTGCCATGGCTCTTGCAGATGATTTTCTTTACGACGTTTTTGAGGATGAGGATCTGTATTCGATTACCAGCCAGGAGGAAATGATCGAAACCGTAGACGAAATGCTTGCCACCGTCAGCTCCGTATTGGTGGGGATCGCAGGAATATCCCTTCTGGTGGGAGGCATCGGGATCATGAACATCATGCTGGTATCTGTCATCGAAAGAACCAAGGAGATCGGCATTCGAAAATCCCTTGGAGCAAAGCGTAAGGACATCATGCGCCAGTTTGTGATCGAAGCCTCTGTTACAAGCGCTATGGGCGGCATCGTAGGGATCCTTTTGGGGATCGTGATGGCCTATGGGGCGGGCTCCCTTCTGGATATGACCGTAGCGCCTACCCTTTCGGCGATTTTACTGGCCTTTGGGGTTTCCGTGTTCATCGGTATCCTATTCGGTTATTTCCCTGCCAGCAAGGCGGCGAAGCTGAATCCCATCGACGCGCTGCGTTATGATTAAAACAAAGGCGTTAAAACAAAGGCGCATGTAGAAACCGGCAAAAAGTAAAAGAGTAAAAAAAGAGAAACAATAAAGCGTAAAAAATCACAGGAGGTGGAGGATTCATGAAAAAGAAATGGATGGCGGGCGCTTTGGCGGGAGTCCTGGTGTTAACCTCGGCTCCGGCCGCAGCGGGTCTTGGGGAAGCGCTTCCC
>CALWZU010000096.1 GCA_944386095.1 uncultured Clostridia bacterium
GCGGTACGCACGGTGGTGTGAGAGGACGGGGGCTAATCACCCTCTCCTACTCGATTTTGATTGTTTTAAAGGGTTTTTAAAAGCGGGGCTGATGCCCCGCAGGAATGTGATGTTTCACGGCCGTTTAAGGGATCATGCAGCCGGGAGATTCGTTGTAAACGGTATTGTTTTTGCCTACCTGGCAGACGGTGATCACATCGCCGCTTTGAGGCTGGGCGTCGGGCAGGAGGATGTGGTTTTGGTCGATGACCTTGGCGGAGACCTTTTCACCGTTTATGTAGACCTTGCTCCATTTGTTGTAATCGCCGCCGGTAAGCTGCAGGCCTTCCTCCGTCTGGGTTATGTCGGTGATCACGGAGGTTTCTACGCCGAATTGCAGATCGGTTGCCGGATAGGGATTGGTATAGCCCCAGCAAACCTGATTGCCGTAAAGCATGTCGTACTGGATCAGCTTCAGCTCGTGCTGATAATCCATATCGGAGGACATCTGCTGATGGAACTTGGTGAGAACGCCGTCGTTCATACCCAGCCTTGCCAGCACTTCTGAGGAAAGCTGGTAGGTGTACAGATCCTTGTTGATCTTTTCCATGGGGAAATTGCTCCAGATCACGTATTCGGTCTGGTAGATATTGCCGTTGGTCAGGTCTTCGTATTCGATTTCCAGGCCGGGCAGATGATCTCCGTAAAGAACCAGCACCACAGGCTCCGGATATTCGCTTAAAGCGGCGGTGAGATCCTGAAGGAAAAGATCCATTTCATGAAGCTGATTGACGTAGTATTCATAGGCGTTTTTCCGGCCCTCGTCCTCAATGCCGCTGATGGTAATGGTCTGCTCAGGATCGATGACCTGGTCGGGATATTTGCCGTGGCCCTGAACGGAAACAGCAAAGACAAAATCCTGCTGCTGGGTGGCGGAAATCGCATCTGTGATTTCTTTTACCAGCATGGAGTCCTTAGCCCAGTTCAGGGGATTGCGGACGATATCGCCCATACACTCGATGGGGGTGAATTCGTCAAAGCCCAGCTGAGGATAAACCTCGTTTCTGGTGTAGAAGGTGCCTGTATGGTTATGAATGGCATGGGTGTAATAGCCGTGAGCCTTCAGGTTGTAATTGATGGTTTCTGTGGTCTGAGAGCTGAGCACGGTGGTATAGGGATATTCGCCGGGGCCGAAGAAATCCAGATTCATGCCTGTGAGGACTTCAAACTCGGTATTGGCGGTACCTGCTCCTACCCCGGGGACCGTCAGGAAGCCGGAGCTGTAGTTTTCCTTCAGCCAGTCGAAGAAGGGCACCGGATTTTCGGAATAGGTAAGCCCCTTCAGATAGTTGGGATCAAAGAAGGATTCCAGCTGCAGGAGAATGACGTTGGGAGTCTGAGAAACCTGATTGGTCTGGCCGCTATCGATATCGGCCAGGATCTCCGACATTCTAGCCGGGTTGTAGTCATCGGGCTTGCTGATACCGCTGGCCACTACGCTGCAGGAAAAGCAGTAGGCAAAGCCGTATTTGTCGTAGGCGTCCACCACATTGCCGAAGTTGGTGGAAAGCGCCTGGCCTTTGATGGAAAGACCCATGACGGAAACGATGATGAGGGTGGAAACCACAAAGGTGGAAACGGAGCGGACGTACTGGGTTTTCTGCTTGGGAACCTTTCGCCAGGCCAGGGCGAATACGGTGATAATCGCCACCAGGGCCACTACGATCAGAACGATCTGGGTAGTGCTCAGGTATACGTTCAGAATGCTTGTAACGGATTTGAGCACCGTAAAGTCGAGTGCGCCAAGGGGGGTGTTTCTGTGCCCCAGGATGATGTAATTGGCAATGCCAAGGCCGATCCATACCGTCGAGACCGCCGCCACGATAAACAGCCTTCTTTTGAACAGGAAGGATATGGACAGGGTCAGGAAGATGATCATGACGTTGATGATAAAGAGGAAGGGATCCTGGGCAAAGTAGGCAAGCCCCTCCGTGAAGGAACGCCTGCTGAGCATTTCCACCACCAGGTTGATTGTGAAGGCGAGGATGATGCATAAAAGCAGGGGATTTTCGTTGATGCGCCGGAGCTTTTCCTTTAGGGGAGCAAGTCCCTGGCGGAGCTTGTTAAAGGCCGTTCCCACAGGACGGAGCCTTTTGAAAAGGGGCCGGAGTTTTTCCGCCCCGGGGCGAAGGGCCCTTTTGAGAATATGTATGATGTTTTTCATATGTTGCGTCACTGTCCTTATGAATGGCCGGCGGCAGCCCCTTGGATTTCGGCATGCTTGAAAGCCGTTGAGGGGGGCTGTCTGCTTTTAGCCTATGTGAGAATTTACTTTTTGTTTACGAAAAAAATACATAATATTTTCTTGAACAAGTATAGCATAAATCGTCAAAAACAATCATTACAAATACATTAATTTTTACAGGAGAAAAGAGGTGAAAGAAAAGGCGGGGACTGGGATGAAGGCGGATCCGCCAGGCCGGGGGACAGAAAGGAAAAAGCCGTCCTGGAGGGCGGCCTTTTCCGTTTTGAAAAATGATAAACGCTTTGGGATGCAATGCCGGGATGCGGGGGGATTTTGGCAGGGCTGAGGGCCTGGAAAGGCGACGGCTCGGGGCTTTATTTAAGATAAAAGAGCCGGTTTTCGTCTCTGGCAGCCGCCTGAGGGGAGTTCCCTTCGATATAGCCAAGAGCCAGGTGGCCGATCCCTTCGTATTCCTCTGTGATTCCCAGGGATTTGAGAAGGTCTTTTCCCCAGGGCGTTTCAAACTCTTCTTTGGCCCGATGGATCCAGCAGCTGCCGATGCCAAGGCTCCAGGCCGCCAGCATGAGGTTTTCCATAACGAGACTGCCGTCATAGACCCGGTTTGGCATGTCTTTTTTCCCAAGGACGATCAGAATGACAGGGGCGCCGTAAAAGGGGTCAAAATTCTCGTCCTCCCAGCCGCCGATTTCCCGGTTCATTGTGACCAGCTTGCTGCGAAGCTGGGGGTTTGTGACCTGAAGGATGATGGGATTTTGCGTTCCCCTGCCGCTTGGGGCGTAAAGGCCCGCTTCCAAAATCAGATCCAGGCTTTCCTGGGGCGGGGCTTCCGGTTTAAAGCGCCGGATGCTTCTTCTGGTTTTGATCAGCTCTAACAATTCATTCATGGCGTATTCCTCCTTTGTTTGGGCAGGCTCCGGTGCTTTTTCCCCATGCCGCCCTTGAGATGGACAAAATGTATACAGGTTTTCATAGGTTTTGAAAAATTGTATCATGGGAGCCTGCCTGGGAGCAAGGCGGCTGTGTATTTTTTCATCATCGGATTTTCACCAAAAACAGTTGACAGGAAAAGAATCGGTGCTATAATAACGTTTAGAGCAGTAATAACACAAACCGATGACTGAGAAGAGTACATGCAAACAGGCGGCATACAGAGAAGGGCGCATTTGGTGAGAGCGCACGGCAGGCGGTTGCATGGAATGGACTCATGAGGGCAGGACGAAAGGCGGAGCCGCCAAGTAGTGCCTGACGGGAACTTCACCCGTTACCAAGGAAGTATGCATGATGGTGCATAGAGCAAGAGGGCGTGTCAAAAGCGCCAAATTGGGTGGTACCGCAGAAGTTTGTAATAGCTTTTGTCCCAGTAGGAATACTGAGACAAAAGCTTTTTTTATTGCTATGAGAGAGTTGTAATCAACATCCCCAGAAAAAAACAGGGGGAAGCAAAGAAAGGAGAAAAGCCATGACAAGCAAACTGAATCCCATCCCCTACAGATTATATTTGACCGAGGAACAGATGCCAAAGCAGTGGTATAACCTGCGGGCTGATATGAAGGAACAGCCTGCGCCCCTGATCAATCCCGCGACCATGAAACCCGTGAGCCTGGAAGAGCTGGAACCGATCTTTTGCCGGGAGCTGGCAAAGCAGGAGCTGGATGGCCAGACCCGGTATGTGGATATCCCCCAGGAGGTTCAGGCGGTTTACCGTATGTACCGCCCCTCGCCCCTTGTGAGAGCCTATAATCTGGAAAAGGCCCTGGATACGCCGGCAAAAATCTATTTCAAATTCGAAGGCAATAATACCTCGGGTTCCCATAAGCTCAATTCCGCCCTTGCCCAGGCCTATTATGCCAAGGAGCAGGGCCTGAAGGGGCTGACCACGGAAACGGGAGCGGGGCAATGGGGAACGGCTCTGTCTGAAGCCTGCGCTCATTTCGGTCTGCCTCTGACGGTGTATATGGTAAAGGTCAGCTATGAACAAAAGCCCTTCAGAAGAGACGCCATGCGTACCTTCGGCGCCAATGTGATCCCAAGCCCCAGCGAAACCACTCAGGTGGGCAGAAAAATCCTGACAGAGCATCCCGGCACCTCCGGCAGCCTTGGCTGCGCTATCAGCGAAGCGGTGGAAAAGGCGCTGACCACGCCGGATACAAGATATGTCCTGGGCTCGGTTCTTAATCAGGTGGTGCTGCACCAGTCCATTATCGGGCTGGAAGCCAAAAAGGCCATGGATATTCTGGGCGAGTATCCCGATGTGGTGGTGGGCTGCGCCGGAGGCGGATCCAATCTGGCAGGCCTGATCGCACCCTTTATGCAGGATAAGCTCACCGGAAAGGCCGATCCCCGGATCGTTGCGGTAGAGCCCGCTTCCTGCCCCTCCTTTACAAGGGGAAGATATGCTTATGATTTTTGCTATACGGGAAGAATCACCCCCATGGCGAAAATGTATACCCTTGGAAGCGGGTTCATCCCTTCTCCCAATCATGCGGGAGGTCTGCGGTATCACGGCATGAGCCCCATCCTTTCCAAGCTCTATCATGACGGTTATATGGAAGCGGTGGCCTATGAACAGACCGGCATCTTTGAAGCGGCGGTGTTTTTCGCCAAGGCAGAGCAGATCCTGCCCGCTCCCGAATCCGCTCACGCCATTAAAGGAGCGATGGAGGAAGCTCTCAGGTGTAAGGAAACAGGTGAGAACAAGACCATCCTCTTTGGCCTGACAGGCACCGGCTATTTTGACATGACAGCCTATCACAACTTTATGGAGGGCAATATGCAGGATTATATCCCCACAGATGAAGATTTGCAAAAGGGCTTTGACAGCCTGCCCCAGATACCGGAGATGTAGAGAAACGGCTGAAATACAGCACAGTAAAGCACAGTAAAAACGAAAACGCCCCTGGGCCTTTCTCTGGCGATCGGGGGCGTTTTTATAATGCCTTTTCTTTTTTCGGAGTTGTTATTTCCGGCCGGAGACATTTTTTTCGGCCGGAAGAGGTCTGCCTGAACGATAATATGACTATAAAATATAGCAATACACGGCGGCAAAGTGGAAGGCCGAGCCCAGCAAAATAAAAACATGAAAGATTTCATGAAAGCCAAAGGCCTGGGAAAGATTGGGTTTTTTCAGGATATAGATTACCGCTCCGGCAGAATAGGCGGCTCCTCCGGCTGCGATCAGGAAAAGACAGCCCGGGGGGATGCTTTTCAGGGTATAGCCCACAAGGAGGATGGACCAGCCCATGCCCAGATAAAACAGGGTGGAAAGCGTCCGGGGCGCATTGATCCAAAGAAGCTTTACCAGTATCCCTCCGGCCGCTACCACCCAAAGCAGGCGGATGAAGGGGATGCCCACGGAGGGTTCCATGTAATTGAGGCACACAGGCGTGTAGGAGCCCGCAATCAGCACATAGATCATGGCGTGATCCCATTTGCGAAGATATTCCTACAGAGAAACGGAGCCGCTGAAATAATGGTAAACAGAGCTGGCGGAATACAGGGCGACCATGGAAAGACCGAAAATAACCCCGGAAAGCAGGGCCAGATCCGCCGTTTCCGGGGACAGCCCTTTTAAGACAATAAAAATCGTTCCCACCGCAGCCAGAAGGGCGCCCAGGGTATGGGTCTGGCAGCTGACGGGATCGCAGGCCCGGGCAAAAAATCCTTTCATAACAGACACCTCCATAGTTGATCTGAAAGACCGATAGGTCGTCGATCTTTTATCTGGATATAATAAATAATACAATCCTATAATCTAGTATTTAAAACTAGATTATACTGGAAAGATCTGTTTGTCAAGAGAGAAACAGGTCGAATTGACATCGTTTTATATATGTGATATTCTGTGGAAAAGAAATGAAAATAAAAGCCAGGGAGGACCGCACCGCAATGGAAAATGAATTGTATGATGGTGAAAAAAATGCCCCCGGCCGGGCGGAAGCTCTGGCAGAGCTGCAGCTTCCAAGATACGGCCAGCTGCCGGCCATCGATTTGTATCTGGATCAGGTCATCAGCATCTTAAACGGCACCCTTAAGCCCTTCTTCGATCAGGGGGAGGATAAAATCATCACCGGCGCCATGGTGAACAATTATGTAAAGCATAAGGTGATACAGGCGCCAAAGAAAAAACGCTATCAGCGTACGCATCTGAGCTGTTTGTTTATGATCTGCATTTTGAAAAAAATCTTCAGCATCGGCGAAATCGCAGAAATGATGAAAATGGACGCAAAAGAAGCGGAAATATCCGCCGCTTATGATCAGTTTTGCCAGGAACTGGAAAACGCCCTTGCCCTGCGCTTTTCCCAGGGTCCTTTGAAACAGGAGACCGATGAGGGGAAACAGGAAGAGGAAAGGGAACAGGACCGTCTGGTCTGGTCCTGCGCCGCTTTAGCCCTTGCCAATAAGCTGTATGTGCAAAAGCTCCTTCATGACAGGCAGCAAAAGGAAAAAAACGCCATGCTTTTACCGCCTTTGGAGGAACGGTGAGGTAAGGGCAAGACAGCTAAGCTTATAAGACAGGCAAACCCAATAGAAAAGAACAGTTGAAAAATCGATCCAAAATCAGGAGAGCCGTCTGGGAAAAAACGTTTTCTCAGGACGGCTTTTTCTTTTTTGCTTGCGCCGGGACGCATGGTTTTCCCGTTTTTTGGACATCCTAGGGAAAACAGCGGCAAACTGTCTGCGAAAAACTTGGGGCAAAGCCCCGCAGGAGGTATGTGATGAAACACAAAGACTTTGTGGATACGGGAAATTTTACAAAAAAGGAGCTGATGGATATCATCCGGCTGTCCCTGCAGCTGAAGCGCTGCGTCAAGGCCGGCTATTATCCGCCCCTTCTGGCCCATAAAACCCTGGGGATGATTTTTCAGCAGGCTTCCACCAGGACACGGGTTTCTTTTGAAACCGCCATGGAACAGCTGGGGGGCCATGCGCAGTATCTGGCGCCGGGTCAGATTCAGCTGGGCGGCCATGAGACCATCGAGGATACCAGCAGAGTGCTTTCCAGGCTGTGCGATATCCTTATGGCCAGAGTAGAGCGGCACAAGACCATTATGGATCTGGCGGAAAACGCGACGATTCCGGTGATCAACGGCATGTCTGACTATAACCATCCCACTCAGGAGATGGGGGACATCTGCACCATGATGGAGCATTTGCCTCCGGGAAAGCGGCTGGAGGAGTGCAAGGTGGTTTTTGTAGGGGACGCTACCCAGGTCTGCGCTTCTCTTATGTTTATCACCACAAAGCTTGGCATGTCCTTTGTGCAGTTTGGGCCCAAGGGATTTCAGCTGCGGCCGGAGCATCTTGCCATCGGCGAAAAAAACTGCCGGGAATCGGGAGGCTCCTGCCTGATTACGGAAAATGAGGAACAGGCCCTGAAGGATGCGGATTTTGTCTACACGGACGTGTGGTATGGGCTTTATGAGGCGGAGCTTTCCAAGGAAGAGAGGATGAAGATCTTTTATCCCAAATACCAGGTGGATGAGGCCATGATGAAAAAAGCGGCGCCCTGGGCAAAGTTCATGCACTGTCTGCCGGCCACCAGGGGGGAGGAGGTAACCGACCAGGTGATCGATTCCCCCTGCTCCATCGTCTTTGACCAGGCGGAAAACCGGCTTACGGCCATGAGAGGGCTTTTGGTGTATTTCCTTTCCCTGAGGGAAAAAACGCCTCAGCCGGGAAATATTGAAAAAGAAAGCCGGGAGCTGGAAGGGCTTCTGAAAGAGCTTAAATAGAGGAGGGGGTTTATATGACACAGGCCCCGATGGAAAAAAAATTCAGGCTTACCGATGTGATTTTATCGGTGATCTGCGTGGTGTTTGTGGCAGAAGCGGCGGCGCCGGTAGCGGTGCTTGGCAATTCCCAGTTCTTCTGGTGGATTTTTCTGATGATCGCCTTCTTATTGCCCTACGGGCTGATCGCGGCGGAGCTGGGTACGGCCTATGAAGGAGAAGGCGGGCTTTATGACTGGGTCAGAAACGGGCTTGGAAACCGGTGGGCAGGGAGAGTGGCCTGGTATTACTGGATCAATTTCCCTTTGTGGATGGCCTCTCTGGCGGTGATTTTTCCCGAGCTTCTGGGAATGATCCTGGGAAGGGAGCTGCCTCTTTTGGCGGCGATCCTGATCGAGCTTGCCTTTATTTGGATCGTGGTGCTTGCCTGCAGTTTTCCTGTAAGCGAAAGCGTATGGATTTTAAATACGGCGGCGGTAATCAAGGTGTTTCTGGCTCTTACGGTAGGGTTTCTGGGGCTTTGGGCGGCGGTGACCCGGGGGGTGGCCAATCCCATGACCCCCGGCTCCTTTTTGCCCTCCTTTGATTTATACAGCCTTTCGTTTATTTCCGTTATCATGTTTAATTTTCTGGGCTTTGAGGTAATCACCACCTACAGCGCGAGCATGAAGCAGCCGGGAAAACAGATCCCTCAGGCGATCATTGCGGGGGGCCTTGTCATCGCGGCGATCTATATTTTTTCAGCCTTCGGTATCGGCGCGGCCATTCCCACCGATGAAATCAGCACCAGCAGCGGCCTGATCGACAGTCTTCAGCTTTTGACGGGACAGGAGGGAGGCCTGTTTATCAGCATCATGGCGATCCTGTTTCTTCTGACCCTTTTCGGCAATATGATCTCCTGGTCCTTCGGGGTAAACAGCGTGGCCAGATATGCTGCGAAAAACGGCCATTTGCCGGGGGTATTTGGGATCAGTGAGAAAAGAAATCAGATGCCCCAGGGAGCGAATTTCATGAACGGGATCGTGGCCTCTTTGGTGGTGATCATCGCACCTCTTTTGCCAAGCGAGGATCTGTTCTGGAGCTTTTTCTCCCTGAACCTGGTGATGTTTCTGTTTTCCTACGTACCGGTATTTCCGGCGTTTTTAAAGCTGAGGAAAAAGGATCCCCAAAGGCCAAGGCCCTTTATGGTAAAGGGAGGGGAAGGGCTTTTAAAGGTTATCGCCTATGTGCCGATGGTTCTTCTTTTGATATCGGTGGTGTTTGTGGCGGTTCCTCTCAGCGGGGAGGAGGTTTCGGAAAAGCTGCCGGTGCTTTTGGGCACGATATTGGCGGTGCTTTTGGGAGAGGTTTTGACCCGAAGGCCCCGCAGAAAAAACCGGGCCGGCTGAGATGCCCGGGGAAAGAGAAGGTGGAAAAATGAAAACATTACAATCAACGCCCCGGCGGGATGGATTTCGGATGCCGGGAGAATTTGAGCCCCACAGGGGATGCTGGATGATCTGGCCTCAAAGGCCCGACAACTGGCGTTTTGGCGCAAAGCCCGCCCAGGAAGCTTTTACGGAGGTGGCAAAGGCCATAAGCCGCTTTGAACCGGTTACCATGTGCGTAGACAGGCAGCAATACGACAATGCCCGTCAGATGCTGCCGGAAAATATCCGGGTGGTGGAAATGTCAAACAACGACGCCTGGATGAGGGACTGCGGGCCTACCTTTGTGACAAACGGAAAGGAGATCCGGGGAGTGGACTGGTCCTTCAACGCCTGGGGCGGACTTGTGGACGGGCTGTATTTTCCCTGGGACGAGGATGACCGGGTGGCAGGAAAGGTGTGTGATCTGGAACGGGCGGATCGTTACCGGCTCAGGGATTTTGTTCTGGAGGGAGGCTCGATCCACGTAGATGGTCAGGGAACCCTGATCGTGACGGAGGAATGCCTTTTAAGCCCGGGCCGGAATCCGCAGCTTAACAGAGAGCAGATCGAAAGCGTACTGAGGGAGTATCTGAACGTAGACAGGATCATCTGGCTGCCAAAAGGCATTTATCAGGATGAAACCAACGGCCATGTGGATAATCTTTTGCAGTTTGCCGGGCCGGGCCATGTGCTTCTGGCCTGGACCCAGGATCGGGCGGATCCTCAATATGAAATCTGCCAGGAGGCTCTTTCGATCCTTGAAAAGGAAAGGGATGCCAAGGGAAGGCCCTTTACCATAACCAAGCTTTTGCTGCCTGCCAACGTGCGGATTACAAAGGAGGAAAGCCGGGGAGTGGACAGGGTGGAGGGTACGCTGCCCCGGCAGGCGGGAGACCGTCTTGCCGCTTCCTACGCCAACTTTTATATTGCCAACGGCGGGGTGGTGTTCCCCCTGTTTAATGATCCCAATGATGAAAAGGCCAAAGAGGTGTTGGAAAAAGCCTTTCCGGGAAGGGAAGTGGTGGGGGTTTACGCCAGGGAAATCCTTTTGGGAGGCGGCAACATCCACTGCATCACCCAGCAGCAGCCTCTGGTATCCCAGGGCTGATGTTACGGCGGAAAGAAAGAAAAAAAGGGGAAAGGATCAAAAGAAAAGGAAGGGAGAAGAATTGCATGTCAAGAATCGTAATCGCCCTTGGAGGAAATGCCCTTGGGGATACGGCCAGAGAGCAGCAAAGCCGGATCGAAAAAGCGGCGCCTGCACTGGTGGGGCTGATCAAACAGGGCCATGAAATCATCATCAGCCATGGAAACGGGCCCCAGGTGGGAATGATCAAGCTGGCCTTTGACAAAGCCTCGGAAACCGATCCGTCCATTGACGATCTGGAATTGCCCGAATGCACCGCCATGAGCCAGGGCTATATCGGATTTCATCTGCAAAAGGGATTATACAGGCAGCTGCGCCGGGAGGGAATGCCCTGGCATGTGGCTACGGTGATCACCCAGATGGAGGTGGACGCCAGAGACCCGGCCTTCCAGAATCCCACAAAGCCCATCGGGGTCTTTTATACCCGGGAACAGGCCCAGGCCCTTTCCCGGGAGCACCCGGAGATGGTGTTTCGGGAAGATGCGGGAAGAGGCTGGCGTCAGGTGGTAGCCTCGCCCCTTCCCCGGGATATTGTGGAAAAGGATTCCATTTTGAATCTTCTGGATGATGAATTTATCGTGATCGCCTGCGGAGGCGGCGGGATCCCGGTGGTGAAGGACAAGGAGGGCAATTATACAAGCGTCCCCGCCGTCATCGACAAGGATTTTGCTTCGGCAAAGCTGGCGGAAATGGTGGATGCGGACTATCTGTTCATTTTGACGGCGGTGGATCGGGTGGCCATCGATTATGGCAAGCCCCAGCAAAGGGAGCTGGAAAAAATGTCTGTAAAGGAAGCCAGGCGGTATGCCGGGGAAGGTCATTTCGCCCCGGGCAGCATGCTGCCCAAGATCCAGGCGGCGGTAGCCTTTGCGGAGAGCAAGAAGGGAAGACGGGCGATTATCGCTTCTCTTGAAAAAGCCCCCCTTGCCATGAGGGGAGAAAGCGGAACGGAGATATATCTCAATTAGCGTTGTTTTTCGTTTTTTCAGGAGAAATAGGATTTGTAAAGGCGGGAGGGTATCTCTTAAGTCGTTTTATGACTTTTGCGATGCCCTCCTGTTTGATAACGGATAGGAAAGAAGGCTTTCAGGAAGGTTTTAGGCCTTAACCGCGCCTGAAGCTTTCCCCTCTCAGGGCAGGATTGGTTTTGATTTTTTTTCCGGGGCGGTGTAAAATAAAAAAGATTGAAGAAAACATCAAAAGATAAAGCATAAGCCGGGCCGGTCCTGTTTCAAAAGAGGGCCCGGACAAAACAGGATAAAGGAGATCATCCAGCCATGAGACAGATCGATGTGTCCCAGGTGAGCCGGGCTTTGGCGGAAATGGCCGTTGAAGCCAACTGTTATCTGGGGGAGGACGTTTGCGGGGCCATTGCCCGCTGCCGGAAGGAGGAGACCTGGCCCTCTGCTAAGGATACGCTGGAAAAGCTTGAAAAAAACATAGCCCTTGCGGCGGAGCGGCAGATGCCTTTATGTCAGGATACGGGAATGGCCTGCGTGTTTATGGAGGTGGGCCAGGAGGTGCATTTTACCGGAGGCTCTCTGGAAGAGGCGATCCATCAGGGCGTCCGGGAGGGTTACAAAAACGGGTTTCTGAGAAAATCCGTAGTGGCGGATCCCATTCGCCGGGGCAATACGGGAGACAATACCCCTGCTCATATCCATTATGAAATCGTCCCGGGAGACAAGGTAAAAATCGTTTTTGCGCCCAAGGGCTTCGGTTCGGAAAATATGAGCCAGATCCGGATGTTTCCTCCTGCGGCGGGGCTGCAGGGAGTCAAGGATTTTATCCTGCGGACAGTGGAGGAAGCGGGAGCGAATCCCTGCCCGCCTATCGTAGTGGGTGTAGGGATCGGCGGAACCTTTGACAGGGCCGCTTTGATGGCAAAACAGGCCCTTTTGGAGCCTCTTGGGACCCATCATCCGGATCCGTATTATAGGGCTGTGGAAGAGGAGCTTTTAGAGCGGATCAACGGTCTTGGGATCGGTCCCCAGGGCTTCGGGGGAAGGACGACGGCCCTGGGGGTGAGAATCAAAACCTTTCCCACTCACATCGCAGGAATGCCGGTGGCGGTGAACATCAACTGTCATGTGTCCCGCCATAAAGAAAGGATATTGTAAGGAGGGGCCCAGATGGAACGGAAAGAAGGAAAAATGGCAAGGCGTCTGAAGGCGCCCTTAAAAAAGGAAGATATAAAAGATGTAAGAGCGGGAGATCCGGTGCTTATTTCCGGCCTGATTTATACCGCCAGGGATGCGGCTCACAAACGGCTTGTGGAAATGCTGGAAAAAAATCAGGCCCTGCCCTTTCCTCTTGAAGAGGCAGTGATTTACTACGCTGGCCCTACGCCGGCAAAGCCGGGGCAGCCCATCGGCTCGGCCGGTCCCACAACCAGCTACCGGATGGATCCCTATGCGCCAAGGCTTCTGGATCTGGGGCTTTCCGCCATGATCGGCAAAGGACAGCGCTCGGATCAGGTGAAGGAGGCTATCCGGCGAAACGGCGGCGTGTACCTTGGAGCCATCGGAGGAGCGGGGGCGCTGATCGCGGGAACCGTTAAAAGGGCCTGGATCGTAGCCTTTGAGGATTTGGGGCCGGAGGCGATACGGGCCCTTGAGGTAGAGGATTTTCCCGCTACCGTGGTGATCGACAGCCAGGGAAACGATTTATATGAAATCGGCAGAAAACGCTATCTGGACAGCCTTTCCCTCTGAAGGGAAAAAAGAGAGCTGTCCCGGTGAAGGGAGGTTCAAAATATGAGGGCAACGATCAGACAGGCCGACCGGTCAGAGCTGGACAGCATCATGGGGCTGTGGCTTGAGAGCAATGTGTCGGCTCATGATTTTATTCCCAGAGCCTACTGGGAGGCGCAATATGAAAGAGTCAGCCGGATGCTGCCGGAAAGCAGGGTTTACGTATATGAACAGGAGGGCCGGCTTCAGGGCTTTGCGGGCCTGAGCGGCGAGATGCTGGAGGGGCTTTTTATCAGAGAGGGCTGCCGGTCTATGGGCATCGGAAAGGCGCTTTTGGATCGGTTAAAGGAAATGAATCAGAGCCTTTCTCTCAGGGTTTACCGGGAAAACGGCAGGGCGGCGCGGTTTTATCAGAGAGAAGGCTTTTATGTGCAGGCGGTGGAAAAGGATCCGGAAACGGGCCGCTACGAATTTCTGATGCGGTGGAGCCGGTAAGGGGCCGGGAAAAAGGCCGGCCAGAGGGCTGGAAATGCGATAAAGCGGAAAGGAAAGCAGATGGGATATGAATCAGAATACCGGCAGAAGCTGAGAAGGCCGGAGGAAGCCGTAAAGGTGATCAAAAACGGGGACTATGTGGATTACGGGCTGGGGCTTGGCATGCCGGATCTCCTGGACAAGGCCCTGGCAGCCCGTAAGGAGGAGCTTTCGGATATTAAGATCCGCTCCATGTATTCCATGCGGCCGGTAGCGGTGGTGGAATGCGATCCGAAAAGGGAGACCTTTACCTATTCTTCCTGGCAGCTCAGCGGTCAGGACAGGGCGTATTTCGACAGAGGGCTTTGCAGTTATAACGCGGGGGTATACCGGTATCAGCCTGTTTATTACCGGCGTTATCTGCCGGTAGATGTGGCGATGATCATGGTTTCTCCCATGGACCGGGAGGGCTATTTCAGCTGTTCCTTTATCAATTCCTCTCAGAAAGCCGCCTGCGACAAGGCCGGCATCGTGATCGTAGAGGTTTGCCCCAATATGCCCCGGGTCTTTGGGGGCTATGACGACCGGATCCACATTTCCCAGGTGGATTATATCGTAGAGGGAAGGGATACGCCTCTTGCGGAGATCCCGCCCATTGAACCGACGGAGACGGATCGGCGGATCGCGGAAAACATCATGCCCTATATTGAGGATGGGGCCAATATCCAGCTTGGTATCGGGGGTATGCCCAACGTGATCGGTATGATGATCGCCCAGTCGGATCTGAAGGATCTGGGCATGTACACGGAAATGACCTGCGATGGCTTTGCGGATATGTATTATGCGGGCAAGATCACCAATAAATATAACCGGGTCGGTCAGGGCCGGGGCGTGTATTCGGTGGCGCTGGGAAGTAAAAAGCTATATGAATGGGCGGCGGAAAATCCCCAGCTGGCCAGCTTTCCGGTGGATTTCGTCAACTCTCCCAAGGTCATGGCGGAAAACGATAAGCTGACCTGTATCGTCAACTGCGTCAGCGTGGATCTGTATTCTCAGATCAGCTCGGAATCCTCTGGAACCAGGCAGATCAGCGGAACCGGAGGCCAGGTGGATTTTGTGCAGGGGGCTTTTGACTCAGAGGGCGGCAAGTGCTTTATCTGCCTTTCCTCTACAAGAAAAGACAAGCAGGGCAATCTGCAATCCCGCATCACCCCTATGCTGAAAAGCGGAGAAATCGTATCCACCCCAAGGAGCCTGGGCTTTTATCTGGCTACGGAATACGGAGTGGTGAATCTGGCGGGCAGATCCACCTGGGAGCGGGCGGAAATGGTCATATCCCTTGCGCATCCGGATTTTCGGGAAGAGCTGATCCAAAAGGCCCAGGAAATGAATATATGGAGGCGTTCCAACAAGCTCCGCTGAAGGCGCCTGAAAAAGGCCGGCAAAGGCCCGCCGGAAAGGGGAAAACGCCGGCGAAGGGAAATGAGGCAATAAGGCGGGAGAGGGAAAAGCGATCTTAAAAGAATCCCGAAACAGCAGCAGACAGCAAAACAATAAAAGAAAAGAAAGGAATCGATTATGAAAGAATACCAGGTAAGGGATCTGGGGCTGGCCCCCTCCGGGCGGCAGAAGATCCAGTGGGTCAAAAACAACATGCCTCTTTTGAACGGGCTGGAAGCGCAGCTGAAAGAGCAGCAGCCTTTTCAGGGGGTAAAGATTTCTCTTTCGGTTCATCTGGAGGCGAAAACCGCTTATCTTTGTGAGGTGCTGGCGGCAGGGGGCGCCCGGATGGCCGTAACCGGCAGCAATGTTCTTTCCACCCAGGACGATGTGGCGGCGGCCCTGGCGGCGGAGGGCATGAGCGTTTACGCCTATCACGGGGCAACGGAGGAGGAGTATGAGCGGCATATTGAAATGGCCCTGGAGCACGGGCCCAACATCGTCATCGATGATGGAGGAGATCTGATCCATATGCTTCATACAAAGCGGCCGGATCTGATGAAGGAG
>CALWZU010000097.1 GCA_944386095.1 uncultured Clostridia bacterium
ATGCCGCGGGGCAGCATACCCCACGGCAATCGGTTTCTTCTTATGATTTTTCCGCCAAACAATTTACAGGACCGATACCGGACAATACCAGGACGTGCGGTTATAGGGGATCAATTCATCGCTCATGCAGAGAATGATCCCCGGCTCGATCTTCATCTTGAATTGCTGGAGAACATCAAAGTGTTTATCGGGCTTGGAGGGCTCTTTCCCTTTCTTGATTTCAATGGGGTACATTTTATCTCCTTCGACGATCAAAAGATCGATCTCTTTTTTATCAATGTCCCGGTAATAAAACAGGTCAACCGGTTTGCCGGCATTGAAATAACTCTTCACGAGCTCTGAGACCACATAGGTTTCAAAGAACGCTCCGTCCATGGCGCCGCTTTCCAGGGTTTCCGGGCTGGGCCACCGGCACAGATACGCCGCAAGACCGGTATCCATGAAATAGACCTTAGGCGTTTTGACCAGACGCTTGGTGCTATTGGAGTAGTACGGGCGGAGGATAAAAATGACGCCGGAGCGCTCCAGGATCGTGACCCAGGACTTGGCAGTGGGGGCCGATACGTCAATCGTGCTGGCGATCTCATTGTACTTGAGTTCCTGCCCGGTTCTGGCTGCCATAAAGACAAGGAAATCATAAAATTTGTTCAGTTTCCCTACCTGAGACAGATCCTTGATATCCCGTTCGATATAGGTATTGATATAGTCCATGTAAAACCGGTCGCGATCTATATCCGTAGCGCGAAGTTTCGGCATTCCGCCGCGAAAAATATCCTCATAAATCTCGTGAATGCTTTTATGCCTGCTGCGCTTCAGCCTTTCCCGAATCGTATCCAAGTCCGGATGAAACAGTGCGGCGGGCCGTTCCTCGATTTCCGCAGTGGACAGGCTGGACATATCAAAGATGGCAGCGCGGCCGGCCAGGGATTCGGAAACACCCTGCATCATCTGGAATTTCTGTGACCCGGTGAGCCAAAACATACCGCTACTATCCTCGCCGGACAAAGCTTTCTGGTCAACGATCTTCTTCATTTCCAGCAGAATGGATGGAACACGCTGGAATTCATCGATCAGCAAGGGTGCACCATAGGTTTCAAAAAACAGCGCCGGGTCATTGGCGGCAAGCCTGCGGGCGTTACCGTCGTCCAGCGTGACATAGCGGCGGCCCGGCTCTTTGATATGGTTCAGCATGGTAGATTTCCCCACCTGGCGCTGTCCGCAGACCATAACGACCGGATAGTACCGGGATGCCTCTAAAATTTGATGTTCCAAGTGCCGCTGTATATACATATCCGCTCCTCGCTTTCGAGTAAAATAAAGTATAACTTTATTTTGCTCGAATATTTCTCTAGGGTCAAGCTTGAAAAGGATTCTTACAATTCAGTATATCCCCTGGGTGACAGCGTATGTATCTGATCGAGTCGCTGCCGCACCCGGCAATCTTAAATTTTGATTACGTCTTTTCGAAAGAATTGTTTCGTTTTTTCCCCTGTGTTAGAATGAATTTGTGAAAACGTAACCGAAAATCTTTACATAAAGGAGGAATGAGCATCATGAAAAAAGTTGTTTCGGTCTTATTGACCCTGTCCCTGACCTTATCATGCATGGGCGCAGCCTTTGCGGACACTACCGTTTCGGACATTTCCGGGACCCCTTATGAAGAAGCAGTAGAAAATCTGATGGATAAAGGCGTCTTTTCCGGCTATCCGGACGGTACCTTTAAAGCGGAAAATCCCATTACAAGAGCGGAAATCTGTTCCATGCTGGTACATGCCCTTGCACCCACTCAGGAGCAGCTGAATGCGGCCCCGGCGGGAAAATTTTCCGATCTTTCTGGCAATCACTGGGCAGCCGATTACATCAATTATGCAGCGGATAACGCCATTGTCAACGGCTACGAGGATGGTACCTTCCGGCCGGGTAATCAGGTGACCTATTATGAAATGGCGGCGATGCTGATCAACGCCATGGGAATCAAGGCTTACGAGCTCACCGGCCAGTGGCCTGATAATTATGCCGGCAAGGCGGAGGAACTGGGCCTGTTTGAAAACATCGTCATCCAGGGGAGCTTTGATGGAAACGCCGCTGCCACAAGAGGCAACGTGGCTATTATGACAAACCGCGTTGTGGATAAGATCATCGAGGCAGGAAAAACAGAAACCCCCGATGTGACTCCGGAGGATCCCGACCAGGAGCAGGATTCCGATCAGGGTAAAGACGACCAGCCTTCCGGAACGGTTTCCGAAGGCAAGCTGGCGGATTACAGCGGCAGAGCCTATGGCATCATCGTCGATGTTGCCGACGTGCTGGATCAGGACGGCGACACCGTTCAGCAGCTGACCTTCCTGTTTGGAAACGACATAGAATACCTGGTAACAAAAGACCATAACACCTTTGATGGTGATTTCAAAACAGACGGCTCTCTGGATTGCCTGAGAATGCGGGACGGCGTTGTCATCGAAATACAAACGGCAAACGTAAACAAGAACTACGTGGAATTTACTGACGAAAACGCAAAAGAAGTCAAAGAGGTCAGTAACCGGGTGGTCACCTTTGAGAACGGTAAAAGCTTCACCATTTCCAGCGACGCCAGCGTTTACATGGTATCCGACGGCGACTATGAATTTGAAGTGGCCTCTGTCCGCGACATAGAAGAAGGCTGCCTTGTTCGCCTGTATGGCATTACAGAGGACGCCTCTCCAAACGGACCTGTGGAAGTGGTTGTCATTACACAGCTGGCAAAATAAGCTTTTAAGTCCTTCCCCAATATTTAACAAGCAAACGCCTTTCATGAGAGAGGCGTTTCTTTTTGCCATTTTTTTAAAGGGGAGTTGCTTTTTTCCCGTGAATGGTTTATAGTAATATTAGCACTCAACAAGCAATAGTGCTAATAAAGAGGCAAGCATGGCCCTTTCTGCCGGAGAGCAGCAAAGGCCATATGTATAAATGAAAGTAAGAAGGGACGTGACATTATGGCAAAAAAACAGTTTAAAGCGGAATCCAGACGGCTATTGGATCTGATG
>CALWZU010000098.1 GCA_944386095.1 uncultured Clostridia bacterium
ATGTAGAGGGCGGTTTTTATCAAAAAAAATATGCGGGGCTTGGAATTGAAGAGATCCATACCCAGGAAGCCTTTGAAGCCCTTCCCTTTACCAATAAGGACGAGCTGCGCCAGGGCTATCCGCTGGGGACCTGCGCAGTAGATCAAAAAAAGGTGGGCCGGATCCATTCTTCCTCCGGCACCACGGGAACGCCCATCATCATTCCCTATACGAAAAAGGACATCGCGGACTGGGCCTTCATGTTTAAAAGATGCTATGAAATGGGCGGCATCACCGAAGATGACGTGATCCAGATCACTCCCGGCTACGGGCTGTGGACGGCAGGCATCGGGTTTCAGGCGGGGGCGGAGCTTTTAGGCAGCATGGTGGTTCCCATGGGGCCCGGCAATACGCCAAAGCAGCTGAAGATGATGATGGATATGAAAAGCACTGTTTTGTGCGCTACCTCCTCCTATGCTCTGCTGCTTGCCGAGGAAATCGAAAAAAGAGGCGTAAAAGATAAGATCCATCTGAAAAAAGGCGTGATCGGCTCGGAGCGATGGGGAGAGAAAATGAGAAAACGTATTGCCGGCGAGCTGGGAGTGGACTTATACGATATTTATGGCCTGACGGAAATATATGGACCGGGCATTGGGATGAGCTGCCAGCATGAATGCGGTATGCATTACTGGGACGACTTTTTCTATTTTGAGATCATCGATCCCAAAACGGGAGCCGTACTGCCCGACGGAGAGGCGGGAGAGCTGGTGATCACCACCCTCAGAAAGGAAGGGGCGCCGTTGATTCGCTACAGAACCCACGACCTGACCAGGATCCTTCCGGGAGAATGCCCCTGCGGCAGTCATTTCCCCAGGATCGACACCCTTATTGGAAGAACCGATGACATGGTCAAGGTCAAAGGCGTCAACATCTATCCGGGACAGATCGATGATGTGCTTAAGGGAGTGGAAGGCGTCAGCAGCGAATATCAGGTTATGATCGATCATCTCAACGGCAAGGATATCATGACGCTATTTTTTGAAATGACGCCGGAGGCGGAAAGAAAAACCGTGGAGACCCAGGTGAAGCAGACCTTTAAAACCCGGGTGGGGCTGACCATCGAGCCCAAAGCCGTCCCTATAGGAGATCTGCCCAGAAGTGAAAAAAAATCCACCAGGATCTTCGATAACCGGTATTAAGCGCCGTCTGTAAAAATCCCGATAAGACAGGATCTGATAGGCTCTGTAGGAAAAATTTTCAAAAACCTAAGAAATTCTTCATAAATCAGACAAGGAATTTTTACAAATTTCCCGAATTTTTTTGCTATGATAATTAAAAAAACAAGGACGGCGAATATTCGCTCTATAGAGGAAAAGGAGCAAAAAAGAATGAAAACACTGACTCTGGAGCGTCAGGCGATTTATATGGGCAACCTGATTTTGGTGGACAGCGCTCATCCCCTGAGAGAAAAGCCCCGGGAGGAGGAACTGTGTCCGGTGGATCCAGCCAATCCGCGTATTTACCTGAATAAGCGGGCGGCGAGTATGCTGGAGGATTTGACCGCCTTTGTGGGCGGCCGGGAACGGATCCGGGTCTTGTCAGGGTACTCTCAAAGCGGGTATCCTATGGGAAGCGCTTTCGGCATGCAGACCGGGCGTTTTCCGGAATCGGAAACGGGCCTGGCGCTGGATCTGGCTATTTTAGAGCAAGATGAAAAAGCGCCTGGGGAACCCCTGCCTTTTGAGGAGATGGAAAAGGCCTTCTGGGAAAAGGCGCCTCTTTTTGGATTTATCCGGGATAAAGAAAAGGAAAAGCGCCTGGCAGAAAGGCTGGGAAAGGGGAAAATAAAATCCGGACGCTTTTTTGGCTCCCTTCGTTATGTGGGTTATCCCCATTCCCGGATCATCAGCCAAATGGATTTTTCCCTGAAGGATTATCTTCGATTTTTGAAGGATTATCCCATGGAGGGATCCCATTATGATTTTACAAGCCCTGGTCTTGCAGTTGAAATCTTTTACAGGCGAATGGGAAACGGGGAAAAAACCATGCTGAAGCTTCCCGGCAACGTGCCTTTTATGATTTCCGGAAACAACATGGATGGATTCATTATCACCCTGTGGAGGTAAAAAGAGGGTAGGCAAGGGGCGTTTTGTTGAAATAAGCACAAGTTATCTGCGAATTTTACCATGCCGCTTTGTGTTCTTTCTGTGAATATGTTATAATGCGGGTATTGACCCGCACCAGGACATCTGTCAGTGGAGGGCGGGTGTCCTTTTGCGTCTGAAAACAGAATATCCTGTGAATCGATCATGGAAGAATAGATGAAAGGTGGTAAAGGCCGGTGCTGCAGCGAATATTTCATTTAAAGGAAAATGGGACGGATGTGCGAACGGAAGCCATCGCAGGGCTTACCACTTTTTTGTCCATGGTGTATATACTGGCTGTGAATCCCAGTATCCTGTCGGCTGCCGGAATGGAGCCGGGAGCCGTGTTTACGGCGACGGCGGTTTCCGCCGCTTTCGCTTCTCTTTGCATGGCCTTTTTTGCCAATTATCCGGTCGCCCTGGCTTCCGGCATGGGAATCAACGCTTATTTCGCTTATTCCGTCTGTATGCCGATGGCCCAGGATGGCATTCAGGATCCCTGGACGATCGCTCTGACGGCGGTTTTGGTAGAGGGCATCATTTTTATTTTGCTTTCCCTGACCCGGTTTCGGGAAACCCTTGTGGATGAGGTGCCGCAAAACCTGAAGCTTGGCATTACCGCCGGAATCGGATTGTTTATCGCCCTGATCGGCCTGGAGGAGGCGGGGATCGTAGTAGGGGATCCATCCACCCTTGTGGCGGTGGGAGATATGGGCTCTCCCGCTTTTATGCTTGCTTTGGCGGGTTTTCTGCTCATCGCGTTTATGTCCCATAAAAAAATAACCGGCGCGGTTTTATGGGGGATCCTGGCAGTCTGGATCCTGGGCATCCTGGCACAGCTTGCAGGCTGGTATCAGGTGGATCCTGAAGAAGGGATGAACTCCCTGATCCCCGAATTTTCTCAGCTCAGCTTCATTCCCCAGGCGCCTATGCTTTTTGACTTTGATTTTTCCTATGTAACGGATCACTTCATCGAGTTTGCCGTTATCGTTTTTTCTTTTTTATATGTGGATCTGTTTGATACGGTGGGGATCCTCATCGGCGTAGGCTCCAAGGCAAAGCTTCTGGATGAAAAGGGCAGGCTGCCAAGAGTGGGAAGAGCTTTGATGGCGGATGCCGTGGGAACCGTTGCCGGCGCCTGTCTTGGCACATCTACTGTTACAAGCTATGCGGAAAGCAATGCGGGAATCGCCCAGGGCGGCAGGACGGGTCTTACCGCTGTGGTAACGGCGGGCTTATTTATCGCCGCCTTGTTTTTTTCTCCTCTGTTCCTGGCGGTGCCAAGCTTTGCGGTGGCGCCTGCTTTGATTTATGTGGGTCTTTTAATGGCAGACGCCATTCAGAAAATGAATTTTGAATCAGACATAGCGGATTCCGCAGGAGGATTCATGGCCTTTTTAATGATGCCGCTTACCTATTCCATCGCTAACGGCATTATGTTCGGCATTATTACCTGGGTGACTTTAAAGGTTTTGATCGGAAAAGGCAAAAGCATACATCCGGTGATGTGGATCACCTTTTTCCTGTTCGTCCTTCGAATTCTCACCCTGGTATTCTGACAGAACCGGCCTTGAAAAACCCTTGCCCCGCATTTTTGAAATAGGAGATGGATGCCTTTCCCGGGAAAGGCATTTTGATTGACATGCAAGATTTTTTATACAGCGTAAATATTACCCTACCCATTATACTGGTGGTGCTGCTTGGTTATCTGCTTCGAAAAAAAGGGCTGATCGACGGGGCCTTTGTCAATATAGGAAACATGCTCTGCTTTAAAGTGGCCTTTCCCTTGCTTTTATTTCAGGATCTGGCGAGCGTGGATCTGACAAAGGAATTCCACCTGCCTTTTTTGCTATACTGCGGAGCGGTTACAACGGTTTCTTTTGCGATCGTCTGGCTTTTGGCCCGGAAATGTATCCAGGATAAACGTGAGATCGGCGCTTTCGTCCAGGGTTCCTTTCGTGGCAGCGCCGCCTTGATGGGCATCGCGCTGATCCAGAGTATTTACGGCTCTGCGGCAGCGGCGCCTTTTATGATCATCGGCGCGGTCCCCCTGTATAATATATATTCGGTTATCGTGCTGACGGTAGAGGGAAACAGAAAAGATGTGTCAATGAAAAAAAGGATGGGAGAGGTGGTTCTGCAGGTGCTGAAAAATCCTCTGATCATCGGTATTTTATTGGGGATGCTCGCCTCTCTTTTGAAGCTGGATTTTCCTGCGGGAATAGAGGGCACCATAGACAGTCTGGCCTCTTTGGCGACGCCTCTTGCCCTTTTGGTGCTGGGGGCGGGCTTTGAAGGGAAAAAGGCGGTGGCTAAGCTTCCTCTGACCCTTTGGGCAAGCAGTATCAAGCTGGTGTTTCAGGGGCTGATCTTTTTCCCTTTAGCCGTTTTCCTCGGGTTTTCGGCCCCTCAGCTGGTGGCTATCGCAATTATGCTGGTTTCCCCCAGCACTCCCAGCTCATATATAATGGCAAAAAGCATGGGACAGGATGGCGTTTTGGCAGGCAGCATTGTTCTGGTCACATCGGTGCTGTCGGCTTTTACACTGACGATGTGGATTTTTGTGATGAGAATGCTTGGAATCATCGTTTAGCCGGTTTTGCTGTTTAGCTGTATAGATAATAGATAATAATGCGATAAGAGAGAAACAGAAGGAGGAAGAAATGGCAACGTTAGAGGAATTGAGAGAGTTTTTTCAGGATGACAGGTATGCGGCTTTTTCGGGAGCCCAGATCGATGAGGCGGAAAATGGAAAAGCGGTGTGCAGTATGCTGATAAAGCCCATGCATATGAACGCGGGAGGCGTGGTGCAGGGCGGCGCGATTTTTACACTGGCGGATTTTGCCTTTGCGGTGGCTTCAAATGCCAAAGGCACTTTAACGGTATCCTTAAACAACAGTATCTCTTTTTTAGAGGCGGCAAAGGGAAGCCGGCTAATCGCCAGGGCGGTGCCCGTTTCCGACGGCAACAGGATCGTGGTGTATCAGGTAAGCGTTTGGGACGATTTGGGCACCCATGTGGCGGAAATGACCGTAAACGGCTATGTGAAAAAAGGCGCCGCACTGCCTTTCGCAAAAAAGCAGGACAGGATCTTTGACCGCCTTTGATAAAAAGGAGCCTGTGCTTTTTATCCCGTTGCGAAAAAAGCGGATTTAAGCTATACTGGAACAAAGAAAAAAGGGAAAGGCGGCCTTTTTAAAAGGCCCGCCGGAAAACAACAGGGAGGACTGAGGCGTCATGAATCAAAAGGATTGGGAGCAGGATCCCAGATTTCAGGAGCTTTTGGAAAAGCGCTGCCAGGAGCTTTACGACAAGTTTTACAGGGACAAGTTCTCTCAGGTTTACTATATCACCTATGTGGAAACGGCGGATCCGGATAAGGCGGAAAAGCTTGCGGAGGAAACGGCGGAAGAATATGGAGACTACGAGGTTGAGCTGATCATGGATGAGATCAAGGAAGAAATCATCGACATACTGGAAGGCAGAGAGCCTGAGGAAAGGCCATGGCAGCTCTAAAAGGGGCGTTTTTCACCTCAAAAATCATTTCCTTTTACCCCTCAAGATCGTGTGCAAAGTTTGACATTTTGGCTATATTTTGATATTCTAATCGTTAGGATGCATTTCCGAGAACATAAGGAGAGTGAAAGCAAGGAATGGAGAAAACAGCATATTTGATATTGGAAAACGGTACTGTTTTCAAGGGAAAGTCCTTTGGCTATGAGGGCGAGGCCATAGGCGAGATCGTATTTACCACCTCTATGACGGGATATCTGGAAACCCTTACTGACCCGAGCTATTTCGGGCAGATTGTCGTTCAGACTTTTCCGCTGATCGGTAATTACGGCGTAATTCCCGAGGACTTTGAAAGTCCCACGCCCAAGGTAAAAGGCTATATCGTCAGAGAATGGTGTCAGGATCCTTCTAATTTCAGAAGCCAGGGGAATCTTGACACTTTTTTAAAGGAAAATAAAATTCCGGGAATTTGCGGAATCGATACCAGGGCATTGACAAAAATCGTCAGAGAATGGGGGGTCATGAACGGAAAAATCGCTTTTTCCGATACCCTTTCCCCGGAGCAGAAAAAGGAACTGCAGGAATATGCCATCGTAGATGCGGTCAAATCGGTCAGCATCAAGGAAAAAAAGACAACCAAAGGGGAAAAGGAAGATTTCAAGGTGGTGTTGTGGGACTTCGGGGCCAAGGCCAATATCACAAAATGCCTGACCCAAAGGGGCTGCACGGTCACGGCGGTTCCTTATGACACCAAGGCCAGCGAAATCGCCGCCATGAAGCCGGATGGGATCATGCTTTCAAACGGGCCCGGGGATCCGGTGGAAAACACCGCTGTGATCGGGGAAATCAAAAAACTCATGGAATATGACATTCCGATTTTCGGTATTTGCCTTGGACACCAGCTTTTGGCTCTTGCCAATGGCGCCAGAACCGAAAAGCTGAAATACGGACACAGAGGCGCCAATCAGCCGGTGATGGAACCGGAGCGGGATCTGGTTTTTGTCACCAGCCAGAATCACGGCTACTGCGTTGTGAAAGAATCTCTGCCGGATTATGCGAAAGCGAATTTCATCAATGTTAACGATAAAACCTGCGAGGGCATTACCTATGACAATATACGGGCTTTCTCCGTTCAGTTCCATCCGGAGGCATCGGCAGGCCCTCTGGATACCGGTTTTCTGTTTGATAGATTTTTTAAGATGATGAAAGGAGAAAGATAGGATGCCTCTGAATCAAGATATCAAAAAAGTACTGGTCATCGGCTCAGGCCCCATTGTGATCGGACAAGCGGCGGAATTTGATTACGCCGGGACCCAGGCCTGCCGCGCCCTGAAGGAAGAAGGGCTGGAGGTAGTCCTTGTAAACACCAATCCCGACAAGATCATGACCGATCATGTGATGGCCGATAAAATTTATATCGAGCCCCTGACCCTGGAAATCGTTAAAAGAATCATCGAAAAAGAAAAACCCGACAGCCTTTTGTCAACCCTGGGCGGTCAGACGGGTCTTACCCTTTCCATGCAGCTTGACAGAGAGGGCTTTCTGGAAAAGCATGGTGTAAAGCTTCTGGGCTCTAACCGGGAAACCATCGATAAGGCGGAGGACCGGCAGATCTTTAAGGATACGATGGAAGCCATCGGCCAGCCGGTGATCCCCTCTACCGTGGTTCACGATGTGGAAAGCGCCGTGGCTTTTGCCGATGAGATCGGCTATCCCTTGATCATCCGTCCCGGATTTACCCTGGGGGGCACGGGAGGCGGCATCGTTCATAATGAAGAGGAGCTGCGGGAGATTACCAAAAACGGGCTGCGGCTTTCTCCCATTACCCAGTGCCTTGTGGAAAAATGTATCGCCGGCTGGAAGGAAATCGAATTTGAGGTTATGAGGGACAGCAAGGGAAACGTCATTTCCATCTGCAGTATGGAAAACATGGATCCCGTGGGCGTACATACAGGCGACAGCATCGTGGTGGCGCCGGCTGTGACCCTTTCCGACAAGGAATATCAAATGCTGCGGACGGCGGCACTGAACATTATAAAAGAGCTGAAGGTCAACGGGGGCTGTAACTGCCAGTTTGCTTTAAATCCCAACAGCTTTGAGTATGCTGTAATCGAGGTCAATCCCAGAGTTTCCCGTTCTTCTGCCCTGGCCTCCAAAGCCACCGGCTATCCCATTGCCAAGGTCGCCGCAAAGATCGCCATCGGCTATACCCTGGATGAGATCAAAAATGCCATCACAGGCAACACCTATGCCTGCTTTGAACCTTCCATCGACTATCTGGTAGTCAAATTCCCCAAATGGCCCTTTGATAAATTCGTGTATGCGAAAAGAGAGCTGGGTACGCAGATGAAGGCCACGGGAGAAGTCATGGCCATCGGGACCAGCTTTGAGCAGGGGATCATGAAAGCGGTACGGGGCGCCGAGATCGGAAGGGATACGCTGAATCATCCCAAATTTATGGAAATGACCACCGAGGAAATCAGAGCGAAGCTTCATGACTGCGACGATGAAAGAATTTTTGTCATCTACCAGGCTCTTAAAAGAGGGATCAGCCCCAAAGAGATTTTTGATATTACCAAAATCGATCCCTGGTTTACCTGCAAGCTGAGAAATCTGATCCGCATGGAGGAAGCGCTTTCCCAGGCGGATGAGCTGAGCGATGATTTATATCTTTCCGCTAAAAAATACGGCTTTCTGGATAAAACCATCGAGGAAATATCCGGAAAGGAAATCAAAAATAAGCGTTATGCCTCTTATAAGATGGTAGATACCTGCGCCGCTGAATTTAAAGCGGAAACCCCGTATTTTTATTCTACCTACGATGATGAAAACGAGGCGGAAGAGTTTATCGAGGAAAAGGGCGCAGCCCACAAAAAGACCGTGATCGTATTCGGAGCGGGCCCTATCCGCATCGGACAGGGAATCGAGTTTGACTATGCTTCCGTACAATGCGTGTGGGCTTTGAAAAAACTTGGCTATGATGTGGTTATCGTCAATAACAACCCCGAAACCGTATCCACGGACTTTGATACCGCCGACCGGCTGTATTTTGAGCCTCTTACGGAAGAGGACGCCATGAGCATCATCCATACGGAAAAGCCCTACGGCGTTGTGGTGGCTTTTGGCGGACAAACGGCCATCAAGCTGACAAAGCATTTAAACCATCACGGCGTGAGGATCCTTGGGACCTCTCCCGACAGCATCGACCGGGCGGAGGATAGAGAACGCTTTGACGAGCTTTTGGAAGAGCTTCAAATCAAACGGCCGGTTGGGTATACCGTCATGACGAAGGAGGAGGCCTTTGAAACGGCGGATAAAATCGGCTATCCGGTCTTGCTCAGACCCTCCTACGTCCTGGGGGGACAAAACATGATCATCGCCTTTAACAAAGAAGATGTCAACGAATATATGGATATTATCCTTTCCCAGAATATCGAAAACCCTGTTCTGATCGACAAGTACATGATGGGGACCGAGCTTGAGATCGATGCTATCTGCGATGGAACGGATATCCTGATCCCCGGCATCATGGAGCATATCGAAAGAGCCGGCGTTCACTCCGGAGACTCCATTGCCGTTTATCCTGCATGGAGCCTGACCGATGATTTTGTGGAAAAGATCCTGGATTATTCCAAGCGTCTGGCTGTTTCTTTGGAAACCAAGGGACTGATCAACATCCAGTATCTGATTTATCAAAACGAGCTTTATGTGATCGAGGCCAATCCCAGATCCTCAAGAACCGTTCCCTATATCAGCAAGGTGACGGGGGTTACCATGGCGGAACTGGCGACAAGAGCCATGTTTGGGGAAGCTCTTAAGGATATGGGCTACGGAACGGGACTTTATAAAATCCCTCCTTATTTTGCCGTCAAGGTGCCGGTGTTCTCCTTTGAAAAGCTCATTAACGTAGATACCCATCTGGGGCCGGAGATGAAATCCACCGGAGAGGTACTGGGCATTGCGGGTACTTTGGAGGAGGCTTTATACAAGGGCCTTGTGGCCGCCGGGTATAAAATGAAAAAAGAGGGAGGCGTCCTGATTACCATCCGTGATGCGGACAAGCCGGAAATCGGAGACATTGCCAGGAAATTCAGCGATCTTGGCTTTAAGCTTTATGCTACGGCGGGAACCGCCAGAGTGCTCAAGGATGAAGGCCTGGAGGTAGCGGTGGTAGGAAAGATCCATGAATCGGAGCACAACTGCCTGACCCTTTTGGAAAGCGGCGTTGTGGATTATATCATTTCCACCTCTTCCAGAGGCAGGATCCCCACCCAGGATTCCGTTATCATCAGAAGAAAATCCGTGGAGCTTTCCATTCCCTGCCTGACCTCCATCGATACGGCAAACGCGCTGGCCGACAGCCTTAGAAGCCGTTATTCCCAGGTGAGCACAGAGCTTGTAAACCTCAACGATATGCGCAGCGAAAGAGTAAAGCTGAAATTTACCAAAATGCATGGCTGCAAAAACGACTATATCTATTTCAACTGCTTCCATCAATCCATCAACAATCCGGAGGGACTGAGCGTCAGCCTTTCCGACCGGCATCTGGGGATCGGGGGCGACGGCGTAGTGCTGATCTGTCCTTCTGATGTGGCGGATGCCAAGATGCGGATGTTCAATCTGGACGGAAGCGAGGGAAAAATGTGCGGAAATGCGATCCGCTGTGTGGGGAAATATCTGTATGATAATGATATCGTCAAAAAAGAAGAGATGACCATTGAAACCCTAAGCGGCATCAAAAAGCTTTCTTTGTTCCGGCAAAACGGCGAGATCAAATTCGCCAAGGTGGATATGGGAAAGGCCATCCTTGAGGCAAAGGCCGTTCCGGTGCTGATAGATGAGGAAAAGGTCATCCATCATCCCACGAAGATCGGCGATAAGGAATATGCCATCACCTGCCTTTCCATGGGCAATCCCCACTGTGTTGTCTTTGAGGAAAATGTGGATGCTTTGAAGCTGGATGTATTGGGGCCTGTGTTTGAACATCATCCGATCTTCCCGGAGCGGGTCAACACGGAATTTGTAAAGGTGATCGATGCGCATACCCTGAAAATGCGGGTATGGGAAAGAGGCAGCGGAGAAACCTGGGCCTGCGGTACAGGGGCCTGCGCGGCGGCTGTGGCGGCTGTGGAAAACGGCTTTTGCAAAAAGGATACGGATATTACCGTGCGGCTGAAGGGCGGTAATCTGGTGATCCGTTACACAGACGAAACGGTGTACATGACCGGTAACGCCGAAAAAATCTTTGACGGGGAAATCGAGATTTAGCATGAACAAATCATAAAGCCTCATTATTTTAAAGTACAGTTATTGAACCGGCTCCGCACTGTTATCCTGGTGCGGAGCCCCTTTGCCTTGTAAAAAGGGAGGAAGGAAAATGGGAATTGTAGGCGCTTATGCGCTGCCGCACCCTCCTTTGATCATTCCCCAGATCGGAAAAGGGGAAGAAAAAAAGATTCAAAGGACGGTGGAGGCATACGATCAGGCTGCAAGGGAAATCGCTTCCTGGGAGCCGGAAACCCTTGTGATCATCAGCCCTCACGCCGTTATGTACCAGGATTATATCCACATCGCGCCGGGAGAAAGGGCTTTTGGAAGCTTTGAGTCCTTTGGATACGCCGGCGTGGGAATCGGCGTTTCCTGTGACCTGGCTATGGGAGAAATGGTGGAAAAAAAGGCCAGGGAAGCCGGCATTGCTGCCGGAGGCCTTGGAAGGATCGATGATTCCATCGATCATGGGGGATTGATTCCCCTGTACTTTATCCGCCGGTATCTGCCGGATTTCCAGGTGTGCCGGATCAGCGTTTCAGGCCTTGGGCTTTCAGAGCATTACCGCTTCGGCATGTGCCTCAGAGCTGCGGCGGAGGCTCTTGGACGGCGGATCGCGATCGTGGCAAGCGGGGACCTTTCCCATCATTTGAAGGATTCGGGGGTTTATTCCTATACGCCTCAGGGACCGGCCTTTGATAAACGGCTGACCGATGATTTCAAAAAGGGAGATTTTATGGATTTTTTCCGTTTTTCCGAGGATTTCTGCCAGTCTGCCGGAGAATGCGGGATGAGGGGCTTTATGATGATGGCGGGCGCTTTTGAGGAAAGAAAGGTAAAGCCCCGTTTCCTTTCTTATGAGGGCCCCTTTGGGGTAGGCTACTGCGTATGTGGATTTTTGGATCAGGGACCGGATCCTTCCCGGGGGTTTTACCGGTTATGGAAAAAGGAAAGGCGTGATGCGGCAAGGGAAATCGCCGGGAGATCGGATCCGTATGTACAGCTTGCAAGGCGCAGTATTCAGTATTATCTGAAGGAGCGGCACACAATGGAGCTTCCCGAAGATCTGCCCTGTGAAATGAGGGAAAAACAGGCGGGGGTTTTTGTATCTTTGAAAAAAGAGGGCAGGCTCAGAGGCTGTATTGGAACCATCGAGCCTACCTGCGGCCGCCTGGGGGAGGAAATCCTTTATAATGCCGTAGGAGCCGCCATCGGAGATCCCCGTTTCCCTCCCGTGCAAAAGGAGGAGCTGGAGGAACTTGTGATAACGGTAGACGTACTGTCTGAGCCCCAGCCTGTCAGCGGACCGGAGGATTTGGATCCCCGGCGCTATGGAGTGATCGTAAGCTATGGGAACCTGAAAGGGCTTTTGCTTCCGGATCTGGAGGGGATCCACACGCCGCAGGAACAGATCCGGATCGCTCTGAAAAAAGCCGGGATACCCAGCGCTGTTGAATATAAGCTGAGCCGCTTTGAAGTGACGCGGCATCATTAGAATATGGATGTAAGACAGAAAGGTATGGAAACGAAGATGGAAAAAATCAAGTGCGAAATCTGTCCCTGGGCCTGCAGCCTGCAGGAAGGCGAAAACGGCTTTTGCGGCGTTCGGGGCAACCGGGAAGGAAGGATACAGAATATCAATTACGGTAAACTGGCTGTCGCTTCTTTGGATCCCATCGAAAAAAAACCCTTAAAGCGTTTTCATCCCGGCAGCAAGATCCTTTCCATCGGCGCCAACGGATGCAATCTTCGATGCCGGCATTGTCAGAATTTCAGCTTTGTCATGGCGGCCGACTATGAGATCGATATGATGGAAACAGATCCCCGGGAGGTGGTGGAAACGGCGCTTTCCTATCGGGACCAGGGCAATATCGGTCTTGCCTTTACCTATAACGAACCGGTGACCATGTATGATTTTATGATGGACACCGCGAAGCTTTCCAAGGAAAAAGGGCTTTTGAACGTGATGGTCACAAACGGCTACATTAATGAAGAACCCCTTCGGAGGCTCCTTCCCTATATGGATGCCATGAACATCGATTTGAAATGCTTTACAAACGAGGGCTATGAAAAGCTGGGGGGAAGGCTTGATGTGGTGAAACGAAGCATCGAGATCGCTCAGGCTGCCTGCCATGTGGAAATCGCCTGCCTGATCATTCCCGGAGAAAACGATTCCCCTGAAGAGATGGAGGAGGCCATGAAATGGCTTTCATCTGTGAATCCTGAAATTCCCGTTCACATCGACCGTTTTTTCCCTATGTACAAGGTGCTGGATAAGCCGCCCACTCCCATGAAGACCCTGGAGATGCTCAGGGAGGTGGCGGAGAGATATATGAAGTATGTATTTCTGGGAAATGTATAAAATATACGTACAATCCAATCCCATCAACAAAGAAAAACGCCGCAGGGGGCTTCTCTGACAGAAGGAATCCCTTTACGGCGTTTTTATATGTTGTTGTATGCTCTGGCTTACAGGATCAGATGTTGTAATAGAGATTTTTGGAGGAAAAAACCGGGTCGCAGGTACAGTCAATTCCCATATCCAGCAAGGTCATTTCCACATTTTTGGAAAGCATGCTGGTGCAATGTGCCCGGCAGTCCCTCAGCTCGGATATTTTTTCAAGAGCCATCTGGGCCGTGGGATTGGTGGCGGCGCAAAGGGTCAGGGCGATCAGCGTTTCATCGCAGTCCAGGGCAGCGTTTTCCTTTTTCCACAGGCTGCATTTTAAATACTGGATAGGCTCTAAAATCACAGGAGAAATCAGATGCAGCTCGTCGCTGATACCGGCGATTTCTTTAACGGCGTTCAAAATACAGGCAGAGGGCGCGTCCATGACCCGGGAGCTTTTTCCCGTAACGATCTTTCCGTTGGGAAGCTCAAGAGCCATAACCGTGACGATCTGATCCGATTCCAGGCTGGCGTTGAGCTTAGCGGCTCTTTCCCGGGCCGGGCCCACTACATTCCTGTCATCCTCCTTCAGGCCAAAATCATCCATTAAGAGCTTGGCTTTTTCCAGGCACTCCTCGTCCAGGCTGCCTTTTTTATAATCGCATTTGGCAATCAGGTATCTTCTGACGATTTCCTGAAGAGAAGCTTCCCGAACCACCGCGTCGTCGGTAATGCAAAGGCCGACCCGGTTAACGCCCATGTCGGTGGGGGACTGGTAAACGGATTCCTCTCCCGTGATTTTTTCGATGATCCGTTTGATAACAGGAAACATTTCCAGATCCCGGTTATAATTGACCGCTTGAATACCGTGGGCTTCCAGATGGAAATTGTCGATCATATTCACATCCTTCAGATCCAGGGTGGCGGCTTCATAGGCCACATTCAGCGGGTGCTTGAGAGGGATGTTCCATACGGGGAAGGTTTCGAATTTGGAATAGGCGGCCTTTCTGCCCATTTTGTTTTCATGATAAAGCTGGCTGAGACAGGTAGCCAGTTTGCCGCTGCCGGGTCCGGGACCGGTGACGGCAACGATGGGCTTTGTAGCGACGATATAAGGATTTGCCCCATAGCCTTCATCGCTGACGATCATATCCACATCGGTGGGATAGCCCTTGGTGGCGGTATGGGTATATACCTTGATCCCTCTGCGCTCCAGCTTTGTCATAAAGGTATCCGTCGCCGGATGGGGCTCATAGCGGGTAATGACCACGCTGTTGACGGAAAGATCGTGGTTTCGGAAATCATCGATCAGCCGAAAGACCTCCGCATCGTAGGTGATGCCAAAATCCTGTCTTGTTTTGTTGCGTTCGATATCTCCGGAAAAAATACAGATGATGATTTCCAGATTATCCTTCAGCCGGGAAAGAAGCTTGATTTTTGCGTTTTCATCAAAGCCGGGCAGGACGCGTTTGGCGTGTTTATCAAAAATCAGCTTTCCTCCGAATTCAATATAAAGCCTTTGTCCCTGGGGAATTCGTTCCAATATGTATTTAGACTGTTCCTCCAGATATTTTTCCGAATCAAAACCGATGGCGCGGGGCATTTTGTTTCCTCCATTTCCAAGTTAAAGGGTTAAACGACTACTCTGTTACTCTTATTCCTTTTGAATATTGTGAATTCCAATACATTTCATTTTACTTCCAATCCAGAAAAATGTAAATAGAACATGAAAAGATCAAAAATTTTTTTAATCAGCCGACAACAATTTTATAATAAAAGGGAATATTACCAAAAACAGGAAAAAAATAAATTGACAAAATATGTAAATTGAGCTATAGTGAAAATGTAAAAAATATACAAAAATTGAAGAAAAGGGGGATGATATGAAATCGTATCAAAATGACTGGGGGACGCTCATAAGCCAGTACCAGGAAGGGCGCCGAAGGGTAGGCCGTTTTTCCAGAAATATGACAGAGGAGGGACAGGAAGAAAAAGATTTCTGGAAAAACAGACAGGGAGAAATGGCAAAAGAAATGTTCTATGAAATGGGCGAGGCCGTTTCTCAGCTTAAATCCTATCATGCCGGAGCCTGCCGCCGGTTTCTGCGAGGGGAGGGAGAAAGGGTTCTGACCCGGCGGCAAAGGCAGGCGCTGGATCTGAAGGCGGCGGGATACAGCTATGCGGAAATGGGCAGGCGTCTTGGTATATCCAGGACAGCGGCTTACAAGCTGTATCAGAGATGCGAAGAAAAAATGCAGGAAAACAGGCAATGGATGTTTCAAAAGGAGGTTAACAAATCCGACGGTTATTGCCATGTCCAAAAGGAGGTTTGTCTATGAGATCGGTCAAAAAGGCGGCGGGTATTCTTTTGATGGCGGCTGCTCTGGTTATGATGATCTTTTGGGAAGCTGCCGGAAGAGAGGCTGTTTTATATAAGGATGTGGTGACGGCGGCTTTGCCCATCGAAAAAGGAACGGCCCTGACCTGGGATATGATCAAAACGGAAAAGGTACCCGCTCATTTACTGGTGGAGGGAGGGCTATCCGAGGAAATGGTTTCCGAATATTTGGGGAAAAAGGCCAATATACGCATTCCTGAAGGGCTTCCGCTTTCCTCTCTGTGGTTTTATCAAGATAAGGAGCTGATGCCGCAGGGCAGTTCGATTTATGTGATCCCATCTGAATGGATATTTTCCATGAGCAGCTCCCTGCGAAAAGGGGATACCGTTACGCTTTTAGGCAGGCAGCCCTCTGAAGCGGATTACGGCGATTATGAGGTGGCCTTTGTAAAGGATCAGCAGGGCAGGGAGGTGACAGAGCTTTCTGGCTTATCCCAGGAAAGACCTCTTTCCAGAACGGAGCCTTCCGCCCCTCCTGCCAGCATGGAAATTATCGCCACAAAGCAGCAGTACAGCCGTCTTGCGGCTGCGGCTTCAGGGGGAGAAACCTTCACAGCGGTGCACAAGGAGGAAATCTATGAAGAAGCCATACGATAAAGTATTTGTATTTCATGGCTGCGATTATAAGGTGGGCACTACCATGACGGCCCAGGCGGCAGCGGAGCTGGCGGCAGAATGCAGAAAAGACCTGAGGGTCTTATTTTTATGCTTAAACGGCAGAGAAAGCACCAGCTATTGCAGAGAAGCAGTCAACAGCATCCAGACCATCAAGATGAAAGTGGATAACCGGCTTTTGACGCATGATGAGCTGATTCGCTGCTGCGTCCGGCAAAAGCAGCTGTTTGTCCTGGGAGGCGCTTCGGGCATTCTCAATCACCGGCATTATTCTCCTGATTTTGCCGCTTATGTGCTGGAGATGGCTGATCAGGTCTTTGACCTGATCCTTGTGGACAGCGGCAATGAAATCGACAGCGGCCTTGCGGTAGGCGCGCTGCAGATGACGGAAAACCGGCTTATGGTTTTGGGACAAAACGAGACCCTCCTTTCCCGGATGGAGGCCTTGATGCCGATTTATAAGGCTCTTGAGCTTCGTTTCAGGGCCTATGTGGTAAACCGTTATATGGCCGATGATCCCCATGACGCCCGGTATCTGCGAAAAAGGCTGAAGCTGGAGGAGGGGGATCAGCTTATCTGCGTTCAGGATCAGTATGGCTTTTCCCGCTATGCGGAAATGGACAAGACCACGCTGTTGGAATATAAAAATCAGGAGTATGTGGGAGGCATCAGCGAGATACTCATGTATCTGTTTGAAAAAGCAGGTATAGAGGGCGGGGTGGAGATCCGTTCCAAAAAGAAGCTGCCCTTTGGGAAATGGTAAAAGGAGGAAGCATGCAGAAATTTTATCTGGAGGATTATCTGAAAAAGGAAGAGGAAATCCGGGAAGAGGGCTATAGCGAAGAGGAAATCCAGGACAGGTTTCAAAAGCTGTGTAACCGGATATATGAAAGCTTTGAAGCTGAATGGAGCGGGGAGCAGGAGGGTCTTGGAAGCCTTCTTGATCTGCAGAAAAAAGCCATTATCGGTTACGAAAAAGAGGTGGCTTTTTTCATGGATAAGATCCGGGAATACCTCAGGAGAACCGGAGAGGAAAACATCCTTTATCCTTCCTATTACAATTCTCCCGAGGAGGGAGTCTACCATGAAAATTGGGGGCTTGCAGGCCTTGCCCAGTGGTTTCACGAGGATTACCGGCAAAGCAGCTCGGCTAAAATCATAGGAGAGAGGATCTATTTTATGGAAGAGGGGCGGATGGTTTTAAAAAAACAGCGCATCAGCCGCAGCAGGCGGGAACAGCTTGTGAGAGCGCTGATGCTCAGGACGCCGGAGGAAAGGCTGGATCAGGATTTTCATGAGCTGTATCTTCTTGATGGAACCAGGATCACCATTTACAGCGATCAGCTGACGAAAAAGGGGCAGGATGCGATCATCTTCCGGCGTTATATCGTTCCGGAATATTCCTTTGAAGAACAGGCAAGACGCCATACGATTCCAAAGGAAGGGATCGAGCTTTTTCGGGAAATGGTAAAAATAGGCTATAATACTGTGTTCCTGGGATCCGTACGCTCCGCCAAAACCTCTTTTTTATCCACCTGGCAAAGCTATGAAAATGAAAAGCTGGAGGGGGTCATGGTAGAAACTGATCCGGAAATACCCCTTCATCACATTATGGAAAAAGCGCCTATCATACAGATCGTAGCGGATAACCAAAGGCTCAGCCAGGTTTCCAAAAACCTGCTTCGTTCTGACGCGGATTATTTCATACTGGCAGAGGCAAGAGACGGAACGGCTTTGGATCTGGCGGTACGAATCGCCAATAAGGGCTCCCGCAGGATGAAAATGACCTTTCATTCCTCTGATCCAATGGAATTTTGCTATGATGTGGCAAATGAAATCACAAGAAGCGTAGCCAACGCAGATCTGAAGGCGACCACAAGAAAAGTGGCGAAAAGCTTTCATTACATTTTTCATTTTGTCCAGCTTCAGGATAAAAGCCAGAAAAGATTAAAAGGCATTTATGAAATTCAAAGCAAGCCGGAAAAGGAGGATTTTCAGATCATACAGATCTGCCGTTATCGCTATGAAACCGATGACTGGCAGTGGCGCTATCGTATCGGAAAGGACAAGGCCGTGATCGGGCAGGAGGAGGATCCCCGGGCTTTCCAGGCTTTTGACCGGCACTTGCAGGCCCTGGCCCAGGCCTATCCTATGGAACGGGAAGCAAAGGAGGTTGGGGAAGAAAATGAAAAAACCGGCTATGGCCTTGAGGAAAAGGAAGATAAAAAGGAAGGAAAGGAGGAAGAATGGGAAGTTTCTATTGGCAGCAGGCTGTCAGTATCGGACTATACGGCCTGATGGGCTTTGGCTGGTATTTGGTGTTTGGGGAAATTGTCAGATCTTATTACCGGCGAAGGCAGCGCTCCCGGCTTCTTGAAAGTAAAAAGGCATCCTTGTGGAAGGGCCCCTTTTTCCATCATCTGACCATGGTGGTAGAAACGGCTTCCGGCGGAAAAATCACATTGAAAGGATTTGTTATAATAGAGGGATTTCTGGCCTTTGTGCTGTTTTTGACCACCTTTTCTACCGCCGGGGCGGGGGCTGTGTTTCTTTCCGCAGCAGGGGTGGTTTTTTTATTCGGTATTTTCCGTCTCCGGCTGGAGTCCATGAGATACCGGGGCAGCAATGAAGCGGAGGATCTGGTTTCATGCATTTTACATCATTACAGAAGCAGCCACTGCAATATTTTAGAAGCTCTTGACCTGACTGTGAAGGGAAACGAGCCAGGTATCAAAATCACAAAAAAAGCCTTGTTCCGGCTTTTGATGTCTCTCAGGGGCGCTAAAAGCAAGGAGGAGCTCAAAAGCGCCGTAGAGGCTTTTGCCTTTGGGATCCGAACCAACTGGAGCAGTATGCTCAGCCAGTGCATTTTCGCGGCTGCGGGAGAGGGAATCAACATTACGCTGCCTCTTGAGGATATCATCCAGCAGCTGAAGGCGGCCAGATCTTTGGCGGAGGAAAGAAAACGGCTCAACGCCGAAAGCACGAGGCTTATCCGATATTTGATCCCCCTTGCCTACGGTCTTTCCCTGGTGGTTTCGGTAAAGTATCTGGGATTGTCTCCGGGGGATCTGATCCGCAATCAGTTTTTCACCCAGGCCGGATTATGGATGTTTCTTTTGATTTTGGCCCTGGGACTGATCAATTTTATGCTGGTGGAAATGACAAAGGCAGGGAAATTCGATTACTGAAGGAGGTGATGGGGTGAGCATATTGCCTGTAATGGTGTTGTGTCTTTTTTTGGAGCTTGGCATGTTTTTGTATTTTTTTCCAAAAGGAATGCTCGGATGGAGCCCAAGTGGGAAAAGAAAGGTCAGGAGGCTTTTGGAGGGAATCAAAGGCAGGCTTTTCAACGGAAGCCGCAGACGAAAAAAACGACAGCTGCAGATGGAAAATGAGATTTATCAAAGCCTGATACTTTTGAAAAACATGGCGCTTTTACAAAAAAACGCGCCCAAGGGAGGAATCTATATTTTAGAGCAGCTGATCCCCTACACCAGGCTGCTTTCCCAGCCTCTTCAAATGATGCTGCATTATATGAGGCTCAACCGTCCTGAACAGGCCCTGGATGCTTTTTGCCGCCTGGGAGATACCAAATCCGCAGAGCGCTTTGGAAGACTTCTGATCAGGATGGATGAGATCCCTCCCGGTGATTTGCAGCAGACCCTGGAGCTTTACAGAAGCAATCTCAGAGAGGAGGCCCTGACCCGGGAAAAACAGAAAAACGAGCTGCAAAGCGATCTGGTCTATATTCCGGTTATGGGAAATGTCATGCTGATTTTTATAAATTTTATTTATGTGGCCTACTATGCCCAGCAAAGGGATATGTTCCGGCAGCTGTTTATGTGATCTTTCCGGGGATTGCAAGCAGAAAACCCGCCGGGAAAAACAAAGTGATAAAGGAGGAAAACAAATGAAAGAGGTAATCGTTATTTTTGCAACCGTCGTACTGGGAATCGCCATCGCAGGCTTTGTCATGAATCTGGAGGAGACCGCGCAATCCGTCACCGATAAAATCGGATCGGACGTAACCACAATGCTCAGTGAACATTAGGAGGAAAAAGTGAAGCAGATCATCGTTCTTTTTGCCATGGTGGGTCTTGGGCTCACCATTTATGGCTTTTTGATGGGAAGCGGACAGGATACGGTATATACAAGCGTAAAGGGCCTTTGGCAGGAGCAGATCCAGCAGCAAAAGCAGTTTCCCTAGGAAGGAGGGGATGTTATGAAGCAGGTGATCGTACTAATGGGGATCCTGCCATTTTTGATGGTTTTTATGCTTCAGTATGGGGTGGAGCAGCAGAATCATTATAAGCTCAGCCAGCTTCAGCAGTTTGTTTATGAAGCCAAGGAGCAGGCGAAACAGGATGGCTGCTTCACGGCAAAAAACATCGAAACGCTGCGGGAGCGAATCGCCGCCGGGATCAAGATCCCCCGGGAGGAGATCCTGATTGAAGCGACAACTACCCCCAAATACAGAGTCAACGGCTTTGATGAAAGGGAAATGATCCATTACAAGGTGCAGGTGCCTATCGATAATCTGATGGCAGGCGCTTCTTTTTTTGGGATCGATAAAAAGGAAAACAGGATGCTTTATACGATTGAAAATGTTACAGCAAGCGAGCTGATCGGCTTATGAAGCTTTTGATCGTATTTATGGCCCTTGTCAGTCTGAACCTGATGTTTTTGATTTATCAGGGGGATATGAATCGTTTTATCCGAGTCCAGTCCGAAATAAAAAGCATCGCGGAGGAATGCGCCGCCGGAGCCAGCCTGTATTATGACGAAGAGGCCTTTTCCCAAGGCTATTATCTGTATGACAAGAAAGAAGGAAAAAAATATATCGATTATGTTTTGGCCCGCACCTTTAAACCGCCTCTTCAGTGCAGCTATCAGATCCATTACAGGGAAGGGCCTGAGGAACCGGATCCGGGTATACAGCTCCTTTTGACGGTCCGGGGAAGGGACTGGTTCCGCCTTGGTTTTTTGCGGGTGGAGGAAATCAAAAGAGAGGCGTTTTATGAACAGAAGGGCTATGGATGAGAAAAATAAACAAACAGGGAGGAAGCTAATGAGACCATTTCGCAAAAGACACGCCCCAGCCTTTTTGATCCTTGTCATCGTAACCGGCCTGATTCTCTCGACAACACACTCTTTTGGTTATGATGATCTTAAAAAGGATCACTGGGCATATGAGCAGATCCACCAGATGAGCCGGCAGGGGATTCTTTCCGGTTATCCGGACGGAACTTTCCGGCCGGACAGGCAAGTGACCTATGGGGAATTTTTAAAGATACTTTATATGGCAAAAGGAGAAGAAGCCCTTGACCTTGCTCCTTCTCCCGAGCACTGGTCCAGAAATTATTATGACAAAGCCCTGTCTTTTGGCTGGATGACCAGGGCGGATTTCCGATTTACGGCCTTGGATCAGCCTATACCCAGAATGCATATGGCTCTTTTGATATGGGGGGTTTTGCAGCAGGCAAAGGGAGAATCTGCACAGGAGGCTTTGGAGAAGGAAGGCCGGGATGAGAGGGAGGAAAAAGGTATAGGGGATTTTATCGACGTGAATGAAAAAACGCCCTATTGCTTTGAGATAGAAGAGGTATTCCGTTATGGGATCCTTTCCGGCTATCCTGACGGAAGCTTTGGGCCGGGAAAAACCCTGACAAGGGCAGAGGCAGCCACGGCGGCGGGCAAACTGATCCAGGAGCTGGAAGATATCTCAAAAAGCCAGGGAACAGAGTCCGAAAAAAAGGAAGCCCACGCCGATGGGGAAGAAAAAAAGGAAGAGGCTGCAAAAACCAAATCCGAAAAGAATGCTGATTGGAAGGATTGCCCTTTGCCTGAGAAAACCGTCAGGGATATCAGCGGACCTTATCCGGTACTGTCCTGGAGGCTTGTTACGGAAAAGGAATATCCTTTGCAAATACAGAAAGAGAACAATATCACTTATCTTCTGGCAGAGGGGATCACCCACGGGCTGCATTTTTTCAGAGAAGGAAGTATCAGAGAGGATGCCGGGGCAAGCCAGCTTTACAGCCCCTCCCAAAACCTTTTGATGGTCGTTCTAAAAGAGGATGTGGGCCAAATCGATTATTTTGTCATCGCGCCTCAGACAAAAGAAGGAGAAGCTTTGATTATGGAAAATCCATACAGGAAGGAATGATGGTTATGAGGGGATTTGATCATTTGTTTTTTTGCAGAAAAGCAAAAATGGTTTCAGCCGCGATCCTTCTTTTTCTGCTTTTTTTTACAGGCGGCTTTGGAAGGGAGGCCATCAAGGCTTTCGAAAATCCCGATGAAAGAGAAGCCGCCTCTTTCGCTCCCAAAACGTGGTATAAGCTGGTGACCGCCGTTATCTTTATATGGGGGCAGCAAACCGGCGGCGATGACACCTGGAGCCCCGCAAGACCGGGAGAGGGCGTGTTTTATGAAAAACACACCGGCTACAGCTTTGAGCATGTGGGAGAAGGAACCGTTACAAGAGTGGAAATGTATCCCTACACTCCCCAGAGGCTGGATCTGGATGATGAAGACCTGGCGATAACAGGCTTTGGGGGAAGCGCAGGCGCTTATGAGGAGCAATTTTATCGCTATGGCTCCCGGCAGATCCATCTGAAAAACAGCGCGGTTTCAGGAAACAGGATTTCCTATACCTGGGAGGCGGAGCTTAAGGCCAATGAGTCCTTGATGGACGTGACAGAGCTGATGCAGACAGAGGCGGGTCTTGCCATCATCCGGGATGATATCATGGGAGGCTATGTGCCGCAGGAAATGCAGGCGTATCTGGACAGTGTCAAAATACTCGGGCAGGATGTAGGCGCCTATCTTTTATTTGTGCCCTATGTCATAGAATATGATGTGCTGCCCCCGGGAGGGACAGCTCCGGAGGAGGAAACGGATCCGCCGGAAGAAGAGGAAGATATTCAAAAGCCTCAGGAAATCCCGATTTCCGCGACGGCGAAGCTGTCCCTGCCTCAAAAGGCCTACCTGGGCCATGACATCCTGGCGGAGGATGAATCTGTAATAGAATACGAAAACCAGATCTATGGCGCCCAGAGAGCTTATGAAATGGGTCTTGGCTCGGGTTCTTTACGTTTTCCCTCGGAAAATCCCAGCAAGCGGGAGCGTCTCAGTCCATCCCGCTATCTGCTCAGTTTTGAAAACACCGGAGAAAAAACCGTATCCCTGCGGCTTAGATTAAAGGATGGGAGCGTATTGACAGATGAAAAGCAGATACAGATTCTGGATACGCCCCATGCCCAGGGATATCTTTCCGGCAGTCAGAAAGAAAACCGTAAACAGCTCCTTCATATCAGCGTTGCCCAGAATCCTCAGGCCCCGGTCAAGGAAATACAGGTCAGGCTGATTTGTGAAGAAAAAGGGGAGGAAGTAACGCTTTTTCATAAAGCTCTCTCCGGAGGCAAAAATGAAAAGGCAAACAGCGACCATATTAAGACCCGTCCCATCGAAGCCTGCCCCTCCGATGAAGAATGGATATACTGCCAGCTTCCCTTTTTAACAAAATTTTCTGAAAAAGTGGATATGAAATGGGAAATCCTGGCCCGGGACAGTCTGGGAAAATCCTCAGTGGCATCGGGAAGCTTTCAGGTCTTGCCGGATATCCCCCCTGATGCGCAAATCAAACTGGAGCCTGTTTTTTACAGGGAAAAGGGCTCTGATACAGCTTTGATTTCCGTAGAGGACGTTTCGGTTACGGATTCAGATCAGCTTTCCCGAAGCTGGAGTTTTTCTTTTGATAAAGGAAAGACCTTTTTACCCCTGGAACAGATCGAAAATTGGGCGGATCTTTCTTTTGGCAGCGGAAAACAGGTGCAGATCCCTAAAGAGGGGGTAGGAGAGGTCTATGTCAGGCTTTCCGTAAAGGATCAGTGGACAGAGGAAACCCTGGAGGAATATGTTTCCCAGGAGGATTATCTGACAGACCAGGCGGAGGGAAAAACAGTCGTGGATAATATGGCCCCCTATGTTTCCTTCACAGCCCGAAAGGCGCAAAAGGCGGATTTTCTGATCCTTCCACAGACAGGGGAGGAAGAGGAGCTGGCTGAAAAAGTAAAGGAGGAGATACAAAAACGATCCAAGCAAAAGGGCTTTGACAGCCGCGTTTACATAGAAGCGCTTCCCGGGGCAGGGGAAAAAAATCATTTTCAGGCGCAGCTCAGGGTCGATACCCCAAGCGGTTATCAGGTAAACTGGACAAGCTATGAGGATGAAAATTTTATCGTGGACAATCAAAGGCTGTATAAGCTTGACGCCACCTGGGAGGAGGGGGTAACGGACGCTTATCCCAAGGGGCCCTACAGGATCTCCGCCTGGCAGGTGATGGGAGAAGAAAATGAAAAGGGAAAGGAAGAGCCTTTATGGAGCTTTCCCTTTGACGAACAGCTTTTGGATCCTTCCGGGACCGGGGAGGGAAGCTTTTATTTCGGCCAGGACGATCAAGGCCTTTATTTGTTTCTTGTATGCCAGGGAAAAACGCTGGTGCTAGAAAAGGAAAAGGGGAATCTTTTAACAGTGCTTCCCTTTACAGTGGGAAGAGAAAATTATGTTTACGATCAGGCGATCTACAGCATGACCCAGGAGGGTATCCTGAAAATCAGCCTGCTGGATGGAAAAAAAGAGATCATCAGCCAGGATCCGGTCCAGGGAAGCACCAGACGTTTTCAGGGGAGGATCCATTATCTGACCCAGGATGGAAGCATACCGTATATGTGCTTTTTCGATCCCCTTTCCGGACAAAAGGGCCGCTATGCTCTTGAAGAAAGCTCCGATGCGCCCGGAAACAGCAGCTACACCTGCGGAGGCATCGATTCGGAGGGAAACTTTTTCATAGTGCGCTCTGAAATACAAAAGGCTGTTTCCATGGGCGTTTTCGGACAAAAGGGGGTTTTACTCAAAAAGACGGAGCTGAATCCCTCGTCCAATTGCAAAGCCGCTCCCGTAGCGGATGAATCCGGGATATTTACCCACATGGCAAGCGCTTATCTGAGCAGCTCCCGGTCATCCTCAGGGAAAAGAAATTACTATACCTATGCCAGAGTCTATGCGCTTGCTTCTGATAAAAGCCTTTCTGTCCAGGAGCGAAGCAGCTCTGATTATCCATCTACAGACAGGATTCTTTATACCGCCTGTTTAGAGGGGATCGTTTATGTGAACACAGGGGCGGAATACGTTTACGTTTGGCAAAGCGGAACCGGTATTTATGAGCAAAGAGCCAGAAGCTATCAGTTTGATCTTGAAAAAGGGACCACTCAGATCGAAAAATCCTTTGGCCTTTGGACAGGCTTTGGAAATCATGGGGAATATTCCCGGATCAGCGAGGCGTTTTTCGCGATCCAGTCCAGCGTGGGAAATCCTTCCTATCACAATCAGAAGGGCAGCGAAACCATGGTCGTGCAAAAAATAAAAACCCTTCCTGTTATGCAAAATCAGTATCGCAATAAATACTTTGCTCCAAAGCAGGAGGACAGGATCCAGGTCTTGGTTGATCTGCAAAACTGGCAAAAACAGCTTTCGGAAACCTTTGATCAGGATGAAAAACAGCAGGGCGCACTCCAGGCAACCGCTTCCAAAGGGACACAGGGAAGCCTTTCCCGCACTCTTGGATTGCAGCCGGCAACCACATACTATTATGAATACCGGCAAAAAGGGACAAGAGAGGATTCTCTTGTTTTGGAGCATCAGGTGCAAAGAAAGGATCAGACGCTTTCAGAAGGAAAAGACTACAGGGTAGAAAACAGTTTTTCGGAGGATTTTAACGACAGCGCCGTCCATCCTTTTTTTGATGTCCCAGAGGAAAGGATTATCCAGGGGCGGCTTCGGGGCGGTCACAGCCAGGGCTATGGTTCCTCCAGCAAGCTGTATTCTGACAGCAGCAGCCTTTCCTTTGAAATAGAGCCGGGAAAGCAGGGGATTTTGTCCTTTGATTATCACATTTTGCGCGACAGGGAATATGAGCTTTCCAACTATGTGTCGATCGACGGCTCACCCTGGCTTTTGCATACCCAAATAGAAAATGATAAGACCCTTCATTATACCCATCCTTATATTCTGTCCGAAGGAAAGCATACGCTGGAAATTTTCGCGGGAGGCTATGGGAACAAAAACAGCAGTTCTTCTACCTTTATCGACAATCTCAGATTGGATTACATAAAGAGTACAGATGATGTTGAAAAAGAAGGCTTTTTACAGAAAACAGAGAATATTTCTCCTCTGGAGGATGGATGGTACCAGGTAAGGGGAAGCTTTCAGACTCCCTTTGAAGTGAATGGCTATGAAGGCATTCAGGGAGAATATATAAGCGGATCGCCGGGCGCTATACCTTTTGCGAGCCTGGATAACAGCAAAACAAACCGCAGCTACCTGGATGTAGCCCTTCCGCCGGAAAAAACCGCCGCTTATATGGCCATAGGGGTGTCCACCTCGGTAGGAAAGGATTATTCGGTTACCTATCGCAATCCCTCCCGGGACGAAAGCTGGCGCTGCTATGGAGATGTTTCCCAGCATCCCTTTGGCATACCAAAGCAGTACCGTATCCTTATGCCATCCGAAGGGGTGAGGGATCAGGTTTCCCTGGAAGTGACCTATTCTCAGAGAAGAGGAACCAGAGGAAGCTTTACGGGGCTTGAGCTGTTTTTGGTCGATGAGATGTCTCAGACTCTGAAGGAAAGGCGTTTTTTCATCGATAAAGAACAAGGAAAGGCCTGCGGAGAAACTCAGCTGTATGAGGGAGAAAGCCGCCTTTCCCTTTTGATACCCCAGGATGAGACCGTGGAATTTCAGGATTTGAGGATCTATTGCATTAGGGAGGGCCAGGCTCAGGAGGTGCTTTTCCTTAAAATGGATGAGGCAGAGGGCCTTGAAGGCTGGGAAACAGAATCCCTTCATGTGGATTATACTTTTGATAGCAGGCAGGAGGAGAAACCGGCAATCCCCGTTTTCCAAAAAGGGGAAATGCTCGTTTATGACGTCAGCTATTACGATCATGAAGAGGATCCTTCAAAAGCCAGCTTCTGGGAATATGTCCACCAGCCTCTGCCGGGGGGCGAGCTTCATCCGGAAAGCGGGAAAATCCTCGCAGAGCCCATAGAACGTTTTTACCTGGAGGGCAAATATACCCTGACCCACTGGCAAAGGGACGATACCACAAGAGGGAAAACAGAAGGGGGCGATCCCCGTTATGATAAGGATTCCAATAAAGCCGTATTTACCTTTTACGTGCAGTCTCAGCCATCGGAAGGTGTGCCCTGGATCCGTTATATCAGGACTGATCCCGCTGTTGTGGAAAAGGGAAAGCCCTATGAGATTCTCATACGCCCCGATGACGAAGAAAAGGATCCCCTGGCGCTTTCGGTAGAGCTGTATTACGAAAAGGAAAGGATCAAAACCCTGAAAAAAAAGGATATCAGAGCCTCCGGTTCCGGAGAGTATCCCGAAATTACCATGAAGGATCTGCCTCTGCCAAAGGAAGGTCTTTACACGGTGATATGCCGTATCAGCGATCAGACCGGCTCATCTGTTAAGGAGGCTGTTTTTACGGTAGCCGCCTCTTATACATCATCGGGGATGGTCCATCATACGCCTGTTTGGGATCAAAACCGGAAGCGTTACAATCTGAAACGCTTTGGCAGCACCACAGATGAGATTATGGCTTTTTCCTCCTATATCCTTAAATCCCATCCAAGGCTGAGGGGTCTTAACGTTTTTTGGTCAGGGGAAGCCTTTGTTCTTTCCGCCCAGACAGATCCCCAGGTTCAGCAGGTAAGCGTCCGGATCAGGGAGTATCCGTCCTATCAGACTTTTCTGGAAAAAGGAGCCCTTTCTCAGGAGGGGGCAAGATCGTGGAAAGGGCAGCTTTGGGAGTCGTCTATGATCGATCTTTGGGGGAAAAATGAGCCGGAGCTTTTAACCTTTGTTTTTACCGGTATACAGGGGAAGCAGGAAAGTGTATTTGCGCAAATCCCCATCATCATGGATACAAAGGACAGCTATTGGCAGCTGCACAGGCTCTTTTAAAAACAAGGAGAAGAGGGCGGTGAGATTTTCTTATTTGCAGGCATGCTGATGCCTGCAGCAAAATTCCGTGAAAAAAAACGGGAAAGCAAAAATCCGGTTGAAAAGGGGGGGACAGTCTGGTATATTGGAAAACAGAGAAATTGAAAAGGGGAGTGACCGGATATGATCGAGGAAATCAAAGATTACATGGTAAACAATTTTCAGATAGACAGGGACGCTATCGTTCCGGAAGCGCATCTTGCCGATGATTTAAAGCTGACCTCTCTTGATATCGTTGATATCGCCATGTATGTAGAAGATGAATACGGGATTGTGTTAGGAGAAGAGGAACTTTCCGAAGTAACCACCGTCCAATCTTTTATCGATCTTCTGGAAAGCAGCCGGGCTTGATTTCTGCCCTTTTGCCGGCTGTTCCATAACAATAGAAAAAAATGACGTTTTTTGCAGATGAAATGCTTCATCTGCTTTTTTTTTTCTGTTTTATGTGATAAAATTTAAGGAATAATTCCCCGGCGGAGGTTTTGCTTTCCGGCGGGAACAAAAGGAAGTTCGATTGATCGGATTTCACCGGAGGAATGACAGTGACGCAGAAATTTTATCATATTCTTACCTTTGGCTGCCAGATGAACGAGCATGATTCGGAAATCATGGCCGCTATGCTGGAGCAAAAGCATTATGCACCTACAGAAAAAAGATCCCAGGCGGATGTTATCATCATCAATACCTGCAGCATTCGGGAAAATGCGGACAAGCGATTTTTCGGAACCCTCGGGCAGCTGAAGAGGCTGAAAAAAGAACACCCTGAAAAAATGATCGCCTTATGCGGCTGCATGATGCAGCAGGAGCATATTACCAGGGCCATTGAGCAAAAATATCCCTGGGTAGATTTGATTTTCGGCACACATAATTTATACAGGCTCCCCGTTCTCCTGGAGAAGGCAGGGGAAGAAGAAAAACTCTTTATGGAAGTCTGGCAGGAGCACAGAGGGATCCAGGAAGGACTTCCATCCCGCAGGAAATATCCATTTAAGGCCTTTGTCAATATTACCTATGGATGCAATAATTTTTGCACCTATTGCATCGTTCCCTATACAAGAGGCAGAGAGCGAAGCAGAAGGCCGGAGGATATTCTCCGGGAGATCAGGGCGCTGGCGGAGGATGGGGTCAAGGAGGTCATGCTTCTTGGACAGAACGTGAATTCCTATGGTAAAGCCGACGGCTTTTCGGTGGATTTTGCAGATCTGATCCATCAGGTCAATGAAATCCCCGGGATCCAGAGGATCCGTTTTATGACCTCCCATCCAAAGGACCTTTCCGACAAGCTGATAGACGCTTTCCAAAGCTGCGAAAAGCTTTGCCGGCATATTCACCTGCCGGTGCAGGCGGGCAGCACGGAAATTCTCAGAAGGATGAACCGGCGATACACCAGGGAAGGCTATCTGGAGCTGATCCGCAAGCTGCGGGAAAAGGCGGGGGAAGACCTGGCCATTACCACCGATATTATCGTAGGATTTCCGGGAGAAACAGAAGAGGATTTTCGCATGACCCTGTCCCTTTTGGAGGAAGTAGGCTATGACGCCGCCTTTACTTTTCTATATTCTCCGAGGAAAGGAACGCCGGCGGCGGAATATCCCCACCAGGTTCCCGAACAGATCAAGCATGAGCGTTTTGAAAGAATGCGGCAGGTCCTGGATGCTTCCATGGCAAGGCGCAATAAAGCTTATGAGGGAAGACGGGTGTGGGTTCTGGTGGAAGGCCCCAGTAAAACGGACCGCACGTTGATGACCGGCAGAACCAGCTCCATGAAAATCGTGAACTTTCCCGGAAAAAGAGATTTGACAGGCAAACTGGTGCAGGTAAGGATCACTCAGGGTAAAACCTACAGCCTGATGGGAGAGGTGATCTGACATGGCGCTGACGCCAATGATGCAGCAGTATCTGCAAATCAAGGAAAAATACCAGGATTGTATTTTGTTTTTCCGGCTTGGGGATTTTTATGAAATGTTCTTTGAAGACGCCATCGAGGCTTCAAAGGCTATGGAAGTGGCCCTGACGGGAAAGAGCTGCGGCATGGAGGAAAGAGCGCCTATGTGCGGCGTACCCTATCATGCGGCGGATACATATATTGCAAAGCTGATCGAAAAGGGATACAAGGTAGCCATCTGCGAGCAGATGGAGGATCCCGCCCAGGCAAAGGGCATCGTCAGGCGCGAGGTGATCCGGATCATCACGCCGGGAACGGTGATCAGCCAAAATATGCTGTCGGAAAGAGAAAATAATTTTTTGGCCTGTATCTGGACGCAGGAAAAAGAAAGCGGTATTGCCTTTTGCGATCTTTCCACGGGAGAAATCCATGCAGGGGGCGTCGGCGCCCCCCGGCAGCGTCAAAAGCTGATAGATGAGCTTGCAAAGCTTCAGCCCGCGGAGCTGCTTGCCTGCGAAACCCTTGAGGAGGAGGGCTTCCGGGAAGAATTAAAACCAGCCTGGGATGGACTGATCACTTTCCTGAAAGAGGATGACTTTCAGCAAAGAGACTGCCAGGAAACCATTTGCCGGCAGTTTGGCGTACAGTCCCTGAAGGGACTTGGGATTGAAGAAATGCCGGGCGCCGTAAAAGCTCTGGGCGCGCTTTTATCCTATCTGAAAAGGACGCAAAAGCACAGCCTGTCGCATTTCACCCACCTGGAGGTTTATGACACGGCGGGGCATATGTCTCTTGATAAAGCTACCCTTAAAAACCTTGAGCTGACAGAGACCCTTTATGACAAAAAAACGACCGGATCCTTGCTGGGTGTTCTGGACAGGACCCTGACCGCCATGGGCGGACGAAAAATGAAGCAGTGGCTGAAGGAACCCCTAAACAGCCTTGAGCCCATTTGCCGCAGGCTGGACGCGGTGGAAGCGCTGACAGAGCAGATCCTGCTTCGAAACGATCTCAGGCAGGCTCTTGGGCAAATTTACGATCTTGAAAGGCTTTCCGGCCGGATTGCCTGCGGCAGCGCTAACGGAAGAGATCTGCTGGCCCTTAAGCAGTCTGTGAGCGTTCTGCCGGAAATCAGGGGCGTTCTCTCTGACTTTGAATGCGGGCTATTGAAGGACTTATATGATCAGATGGATGATCTGTCTCACATCCATCAGCTGATCGATCAGGCCATCGTGGATGAGCCGCCCTATACGATCCGGGAAGGGGGGCTGATCGCCGCCGGATTTTCTTTACAGCTGGATCAGCTTAAAGATTCCATCCGGGAGGGGCAGCAATGGATCGCTTCTTTGGAAGCCTCGGAAAGGGAAAGGACAGGAATCAAAAATCTGAAGGTAGGATTTAACAAGGTTTTCGGCTATTATATCGAGGTCACAAAATCCAACTATGATCTGATCCCTGAAAACTATATCCGAAAGCAGACCCTGGCCAACTGCGAACGGTTTATCACACCGGAGCTGAAGGAGGTGGAGTCAGCGGTTCTGGGGGCGGAAGCGAAAATCAATCAAATGGAATATGAGATTTTTCTTCAGATCCGCTTCCAGATAGAAAAGGATATCGCCCTGGTACAGAAAACCTCTCTGGCTGTAGCGGAGCTGGACGTGCTGGTTTCCTTTGCGGAAACCGCCGCAAAGCTGGGATATGTAAAGCCCCAGGTCAATACCTCCGATGAAATCCTCATTGAGCGGGGGCGGCATCCCGTGATCGAGCAAACCATCCGGGACGGGGTGTTTGTGTCAAACGATACTTACCTGGACAGACACGACAGCAGCCTTCTTCTGATCACAGGGCCCAACATGGCCGGGAAATCCACCTATATGCGGCAGACGGCTCTGATCGTTTTAATGGCTCAGGCCGGCTCCTTCGTCCCCTGTGAGAAAGCCTGCATCGGAATGGTGGACCGGATCTACACCAGGATCGGCGCCTCAGATAATCTGGCTCAGGGGCAAAGCACCTTTTATGTGGAAATGAGCGAGCTTGCTTATATCCTCAATACGGCTACGGAAAAGAGCCTGGTGATCCTGGATGAGATCGGCAGAGGCACCAGCACCTACGACGGCCTTTCCATTGCCTGGGCCTCTATCGAATATCTTTGCAAAACGAAAAAACAGGTCCGAACCCTGTTTGCCACCCATTATCATGAGCTGACCTCTTTAGAGGGGAATATAAAAGGGGTACGCAACCTGAATGTAGACGTACAGGAAGAAAACGGCGCCGTGGTCTTTCTTCATAAAATTACCCAGGGCAGCGCCAGCAGAAGCTATGGCATTCACGTGGCAAGAATCGCCGGCGTACCGAAACTGCTTTTGGAAACCGCGGAAGAAAAGCTTTCCCAGCTGGAAAAAACCTCGGTGGATCTGCAGTCTGTGGCGGGAAATACCGGCCCTGGAGATGAGGCTGCGTTAACAGATAATGCAGAAAAAGACGCCGCTGTCTCTGAAAACGCCCAGCTTTCCTTTTTTGGCTTTGCGCCCAATCCTCTTGTGGAACGGCTTAAAGGGCTGGATTTGATGAACATAACGCCTTCTCAGGCATTTCAGATATTAGAAGAGCTGCAAAAGGCGGCGAAAGGATAAAGGATGCAGACAGAAAATCGAATCAAAAAGCTGCCCCGGGAGGTGGCGGATAAAATCGCGGCGGGAGAGGTTGTTGACAGGCCCGCTTCGATCGTAAAGGAGCTTGTGGAAAACAGCATCGACGCCGGGGCCACCTCTATTACCGTAGAAATACAGGGAGGCGGCAAAAGCTATATCCGGGTAACGGATAACGGCAGGGGCATTTCCTCTGAGGATGTGGAAACAGCTTTCCTGCGCCATGCTACAAGCAAAATCGCTTCAACGGAGGATCTGGATAAAATCCTGACCCTGGGCTTTCGAGGGGAAGCGCTGGCCAGTATCGCCGCCGTGACAAAAACGGAGCTGATCACCAAAAGCTCCCGGGAAAAAACCGGCGTTAAGATCCTTTTGGAAGAAGGAAGGGTGATCGAAAAAACCCCTACCGGCGCCCCGGAGGGAACCACCGTTATCGTTCGGGATCTGTTTTACCATATTCCCGCCAGGCTTAAATTTCTCAAGCAGGATCATACGGAAAGCGCCAGGATTATCGATTTGATCTCAAAGCTTTCTCTGGCTTATCCCCAGATTCGTTTCCGGATGATCAACCAGGGAAAGGTCCTGTTTTCCACCACCGGCAAGGGCGATGTGCTGGAGACGATCATGGTGCTTTTCGGAAAGGAAATCGGGGAAAACCTTATCAGCTTTGCCCAGGCCTGTGAAGATCCGTGTATGAGCCTTGAAGCCTATGTTTCCGGCCCCGGCTTTACCAGGACTTCCAGGAGAAGCCAGTTCTTTTTTGTCAATGGCAGATATGTCAGCGACAAGATCCTGGAGCAGGCGGTTTCGGAGGGCTACCGCACAAGGCTGATGGAAGGGCGATATCCCGCTGCCTTTTTGTTTTTTCATATCAGCCCGGAGGAAGTGGATGTGAATATTCATCCCAATAAAAGAGAAGTCCGTTTTCACAGGCCCGCCCAGGTCAGGACCTTTGTGGCTGGCGCCATTTCCGAAAACCTTGACAGAAAGGCCGCCATTCCCCTTCAAAAAGGGGAGCGGATCCTGGGTTTTTCTTCAAATAAAAGCCGTTTTTCAAAACCCTTTTCAGAAGGGATAGACAAGATAAAGGATCAGGGGTCGGAAGAAAAGCAGGAGCAAACGGGATTTTTCCTTTCTGAGGCTATGGAAAATGAAGGGAAGCATCCTGTTTGGGAGGCAGGGGATCCCCTTGTCACAGAGGTACGGGAAGAAAGGGCAAGGCCTTACACTGGGGGGAAAAACGCTGCTTTTAAGGAACCCCTAACTTCCTCTTTAAGGGATGGAAACAAAGCAGAAAAAGATCCATCCGGGCCGGAGGCGTCTTTTCGAAACGCTCTTGAAAGGATCAGATGGGCTCAAAAGGAAAGCGTAAAAGGGGATTTTGATTTTAAGAGCCTGAAGGTTTTGGGGATCCTGTTTCGGACCTATATCGCCGCAGCGGATGAAAAAAGCTTTTATCTGATCGACCAGCACGCCGCTCATGAACGTGTTTTTTTCGAGGCCTTTTTAAAATCCTTTCAAAGGCAGGAGGCGCCTCCTCAGCTTTTGCTGACGCCTCTTGTGATGGAGACGGATTATGGGTTTTCCCAGCAAGCGCCCCTTTGGATGGATTTCCTTTCAAGCAGCGGATTTCAGATAGAGATTTTCGGCATGAAGTCCTTTGTGGTGCGGGCGATCCCTTCGTTTATGTCTTTAGGCCAGGCGGAGGAGTTTTTGCGGGATTTTGTGGATCAGGCTCAGGAGGACAGGGATTTTACGGATCAGAGATCTCTGGAGAAAATCATCATGCATGCCTGTAAAAGCGCGGTTAAAGCAAATGATACGCTCCATCCCCAGGAGGTTGAGCGTCTTCTTTCGGATCTTGCTATGGCGGATAATCCTTATTCCTGCCCTCACGGCAGGCCGGTCATCGTGACCATCAGCAAATACGAAATGGAAAAAATGTTTAAGCGGGTGTAAAAGGAACATGCAAAAGGATAGAATTTTAGTGGTTGCAGGACCAACCGCCGTAGGAAAAACAGAATATGCCATCGGATTGGCACAGCTTCTGGATGGGGAAATCGTTTCGGCGGATTCCATGCAGCTTTACAAATACATGGATATCGGCAGCGCCAAGCCGACCAGGCAGGAACAGGAGGCGGTCCCTCATCATCTTGTGGATGAGATCGATCCCCGGGAGCCTTTCTCTGCTTACGAATATCAGAAAAGGGCCAAGGAGGCGATCCGGGATATTTTTAAAAGAAAAAGGGTGCCGGTGATTTCCGGAGGAACAGGGCTTTATATCAATTCCCTGATTTATGAAATGGACTTTTCTGCGCCTCCTGCCTCTGAGGATTTTCGAAAAAAAATGGAGAAGCTGGCCCTGGAAAGAGGTCATGAGGCCCTTCATCAGCTTTTAAAAGAGAAGGATCCTCTGGCGGCGGAGAGAATCCATCCCAACAACGTGAAAAAGGTCATTCGCGCTCTTGAAATCCTGGAGGGAGGCTCCGATTGTGTCAGAGAATTCCGGCAATCCTTTGTTATGACAAAGGACTATGAAGTGAGGATCGCAGGGCTGACCCGGGACAGAGAAGAGCTTTACGACAGAATCAACCGGCGGGTGGACAGCTTGATGAGGGCGGGCCTTGTAGATGAGGTAAAAAAGCTCTGCGCCATGGGCCTGACGGAGCAGGCCATTTCCATGCGGGGTATCGGCTATAAGGAAATCTTCGGATATCTGGCGGGAGAATATGATCTTGAGGAGGCGGTTCGTCTTGTCAAGCGCAATACCCGCCATTATGCGAAACGGCAGATGACATGGCTAAGACGCTACGAGCCGATCCGCTGGTTCGACCTTTCCGTTTATGAAAGGGAAGGCAGCCGGGAGGGCCTTTCTCCCAAGGAAAGAGTCTGCCGGGATATTGCGGCGTTTTACCGGGAGGGATGAATATGGCTGTAAAAAAGGAATCCAAAAAAGAGCTTCGCATTCACAACAAAAGCGACAAGCCGGATAATCTTCTGCAAAGGGAAAACGAAATATATGAAAAATGCCGGGAAATCGAAAAAGAGCTGCCCTATTTCCTGCGGGGCTTTTTTTCCTATCTGAAAAGCGGCGTTCTTCCCAACACACGGCTTGCCTATCTGTTCGACATCCGTTTTTTTTGCGAATATCTGGTCAAGGAAACAGCTCTTACAAGGGCCGACCTGCCAAAGGATATCACCCAGGAGGAATTTTCCAAGATCAAGGCGGTGGACATCAATATGTATCTGAACGATTACTGCCGCCGCTACCGGGTGGAAAAAGAGGATGCCGTATATATTTATGAAAACGGAAACCGGTCTCTTTCCCGGAAAAAATCCTCTCTTTCGGTGCTGTTTAAGTATCTGTACAGAGAAGAGACCATTCCTTTTAATATCACCGACGGGTTTGATCCCATCCGCCTGCCAAAGCCGGGGGAGAGGGAAATCAAACGCCTTGAAGCGGATGAGGTCAAGATCATGATCGACGCTGTGCTGGAGGGAAGGGGCCTTACGGATAAAGAGAGGGCCTATTGGAAAAAAACAAAACGCCGGGACGCGGCGATCCTGATTTTGTTTCTGACCTACGGCCTGCGGCTGTATGAGCTGCAGCAGCTGAATCTGTCCTCCTTTAATTTTCAAAAGGAAGAATTCAAGATTTACCGTAAAAGGGGAAAAGAGACCACTATGCCTTTGAATCAGTCGGCCCTTAAGGTTTTGCAGGATTATATCCAGCTGGAACGTCCGGCCTCAGATGAGCTTCAGCCCCAGTTCAGGGACGCATTGTTTCTTTCTCTCCAAAAAAAGAGACTGACGGAGAGGGCGATTCGGGAACTTGTAAAAAAATATACCTCTATCGCCATGAACACTGGACGGGATTTTGGCTACAGCCCCCATAAGCTCAGAGCAACCGCCGCGACGGCGCTGATTGAAGAGGGCAATTCCATTTTTGATGTCCAGGCTCTTTTGGACCACGATAACATTACAACCACGCAGCTTTACGCAGCCCACAGAAGAAACGCCAAAAGAGACTTGATCCGTAATTTTGAATGGCTGGATGAATATGATCCGTCCTTTGAGAAAGGAGAAGAAAAACGATGAATCAGACCGATGAGCTTTTGATGGGGCAGCTGGGCATCGATCCGAAGGTACTGGGCGCCGTCAGAAAGGCGGAACAGGCTCTTTCAGAGCATTTTCAAGGGCTTTCCGATGTGGCTGAATATAATCAGTATAAGGTTTTGGGCGCTTTGCAGAAAAATAAAATCAGCGATATGCATTTTTCCTGGAATACCGGATACGGTTATGATGATCCGGGAAGAGAGGCGGTAGAGCGGGTTTTTTCCGATGTTTTTCATACCCAGGACGCCCTGGTGCGTCCCATCATCGTAAATGGGACCCATGCCCTTTCTCTGACGTTAACAGGCATTCTCCGGCCGGGGGATGAAATGATCTATTGTACGGGAAAGCCCTATGACACCCTGGAACAGGTGATCGGGATAAAGGGAAAGCCGGGAGATGGTTCCCTGAAGGATTTTGGCGTGACCTACCGGCAGGTAGAGCTTACGCCGGATGGGCGAATCGATCTGGAGGCTCTGGAAAAGGCGATCAACGGCAAAACCAAAATGGTCTGCATGCAAAGGGCCACCGGCTATGGCTGGAGAAGAAGCCTTTCGGTGAAGGAAATGGGAGAATGCTGCCGGTTTGTCAAATCCATCCGAGAGGATATTATCTGTATGGCGGATAACTGCTATGGAGAATTTCTGGATGTGATCGAACCCACCGATGTGGGCGTGGATGTGATGGCAGGCTCGCTGATCAAAAATCCCGGGGGAGGGCTGGCCCTTACGGGAGGCTATATCGCGGGACGGGAGGACTTGATCCGGCTGATTTCCTATCGCCTGACCACAGTGGGCATCGGAAAAGAGTGCGGACTGACCTTCGGACAGACAAGGAGCATTTTACAGGGGCTGTTCCTGGCTCCCAGCGTAGTGCTGGGGGCGTTGAAGGGAGCTGCGCTGTGCGCCAGGGTTTTCGAGGATCTGGGCTTTGCCGTTTGTCCCAGATACGATGAAGAAAGAAGCGATATCATCCAGTGCGTACGGCTTGGAAGCGCGGAAGGGCTGATCGCTTTTTGCCAGGGGATCCAGTCGGCCGCTCCCGTAGACGCCCATGTGACGCCGCTGCCCTGGGATATGCCGGGCTATCAGGATCAGGTCATTATGGCGGCGGGGGCATTTGTCCAGGGCTCTTCCATCGAGCTCAGCGCCGCCGGACCTCTTAGGGAGCGTTATATCGTATACTTTCAGGGCGGTCTTACATATGAATATTCCAAAATCGGCGTAATCAAGGCTCTGCAGGCGATGCATGAAAAGAGCCTGATCTCCTGGGAGGCTCTGTAACCGGTGAAAAAACATATTTTGACAAAGCTTTTATCCCTGCCGGGGGCGCATTTCAAAAGGGAGGATCGTTTCCTTTATGAAATCAGGTTGTATTCCTAAAAAACGAATCCTGACGCTGCTTTTTTTAATCGGTATAATAATGCTTTTAGGGTGGCTTTTTTTCTCAGGAACCAGTGAATCCCTTAAAGAACCGGGCCCTTTATATGAAAAGGATCCAAAGCCCGCTCCCCTTGATGGCTATGTGATTTGCGTCGATCCCGGCCATGGGATCTACCCGCAGGAGATGAGAGGAGCTAAAAATCCGGAAGGAACAAGAGGGGCTTTTCAAGCGGAGCATGAGCTGAATCTGAAAGTAGGGCTTTTGCTTGAGGAAATGCTAAAGGATCTGGGCGCCCAGGTGGCTATGACAAGGACCCAGGCTCAGACCAGCCTTGATAACCGGCAGCGGGCGGATTTTGCCAATGAGCTTGACGCAGATCTGTGCGTAAAGCTTCACGCTGACAGCAGCCCGGATCCTCAAATAAGGGGGATCAGCGTTTTGATCCCCGGCAGCTGCGCCGGCAATGACAAAGAGATGCTCCAGGACAGCGCTGCGGCGGGAGAAATCATTTTATCCCAGCTGCTTCTTTCCACCGGAGCGGAAAATCTGGGGCTTGTCGAAAGGACAGATCTGACCGGCTTTTATTGGTCTGAGGTTCCTGTGGTTTTGGTGGAAATGGGTTTTATGAGCCATCCCCAGGAGGACGCCCTTCTTCAGGAGCCGTCTTATCAGAGGCTTCTTGCCAGAGGTATTGCAGACGGCATCGTCCGCTGCCTGGTGAAGGGGGTTTAAAGGATTTTGAACAAAAAAGATGTCAAAATCCCCTGGATATGATACAATACCTCTAAATAGATAGAAAGGGAGGCGGATGGTAATGGAAGGTCAGGAAGAGATCAGAACGAAAAAGGCCGAAAAACAATATCCTTTTGAATATACCCTGTCTATTATTGACGGAAAATGGAAAATCCGCCTGATGTATCTTTTGTCTGTCAACGAAATCATGCGATACGGGGAGCTTAAGCTGGAGGTGCCGGGCATTACCCATAAGATGCTTGCCAAACAGCTTAAGGAAATGGAAGCTGACGGTATCATCAACCGCAAGGAATATTCCCAAATCCCGCCCAAGGTGGAGTATTCCCTGACAGAAAAGGGAAAGACCCTGATCCCCATTATCAACGCCATCTGTCTGTGGGGAGAGGAAAATAGACCGGTGGTGGACGGCGAAGTGATCGTTCATAAATGGCACCTCTAAAGAAGCTGCGAAAGGACGAGACATCTTGCTGCAAGGGCAAAAGACATTGACGGAAAGACAGCTATCGGGTATAATAATATAGTTAAAAATGCGTGGCCATCAGGCCCCGCGCCTTTAAAAATACGGTTCATCGCTATTTAATACAAAGTCGGGAGGAATGAAAATGAAAAGAATCAAGACCATTGAGCAGCGGGATCTGCATAAAAGCGCCATGACAGGCGGATGCGGCGAATGTCAGACATCCTGTCAGTCCGCCTGCAAAACTTCCTGCGGCGTTGCCAATCAGAAATGCGAAAGCAGAAAGTAAGTTTCGTGTCGCTAACAAAATAAGATGAACAAAAGGCCCTTGTGCATACAAATGCTGCTGATCGGCTTCGGCGGTTTTTCAGGCGCTCTTTCAAAAGGAGAAACGCTTTTGGGTATGTGCGGGCTTTTTTTATGGGAGGCTTTATGGTTCATCAATATCAGCTTAACGGCTATTACATCGTGGTGGATACCTGCAGCGGCTCCATTCACAGCGTGGATGATGTGGCCTATGATGTGATTTCCCTTTATGAAACCCACAGCGAGGATGAGATTATCCGGAAAATCCTTGCTGACTATCCTGACAGAAGGGATGTGAACCAGGAGGAAATAAGGGAATGTCAGGAGGATATCCAGCTTTTGAAAAAAGAAAATCGACTGTTTTCAAAGGATCTGTTTGAGCCCCTTTCAGAAAACCTTGCCATGAAACAGGATACGGTGAAAGCGCTTTGCCTGCATGTAGCCCATACCTGCAATTTGAACTGCTCCTACTGTTTTGCCGCTCAGGGGAAATATCACGGAGAAAGAGACCTGATGTCTTTTGAAACCGGAAAAAAGGCCATCGATTTTCTCATCAGCCATTCAGGGGACAGGCATAACCTGGAGGTGGATTTTTTCGGGGGAGAGCCTTTGATGAACTGGGAGACGGTCAAGGAGATCGTCGCTTACGCAAGGCTTCGGGAAAAGGAAGAAAACAAACATTTCCGCTTTACCCTGACGACAAACGGCGTTCTGATCGATCAGGAAGTAATGGATTTTTGCAATCGTGAAATGGATAATGTGGTTTTGAGCCTGGACGGCAGGAAAGAAGTCCACGATCATTTTCGAAAGGACTATCAGGGCCGGGGAAGCTACGAAAAGGTTGTTCCTCTCTTTCAGGCGTTTGCGCAAAGCCGCAGGGGAAAAAGCTATTATATCAGGGGCACGTTTACCCACCATAATACCGATTTTACCAAGGATATTTTTCATATGGCCGATCTGGGCTTTACGGAGCTGAGCATGGAACCGGTGGTTTGTCCCCCTTCGGATCCCTATGCCTTGACCCAGGAGGATCTTCCCGTTTTGTATGAGCAATATGAGATCCTGGCAAAGGAAATGAAAAGGAGGAAAAAAGAAGGAAGGCCGTTTACTTTTTACCATTATATGCTGGATCTGTCCCATGGCCCCTGTATTTACAAGAGGATCGCAGGCTGCGGCTCAGGCACCGAATATCTGGCTGTTACCCCCAAGGGAGAGCTGTATCCCTGTCATCAGTTTGTGGGAGAGACGGCTTACCGGCTGGGAGATCTGGAAAAGGGGATCGTCAATTCCGCTCTGAGAGATCGTTTTGCTTCCTGTAATGTCTATGCCCGGCCCCAGTGCAGGGATTGCTGGGCAAGGCTTTACTGCTCCGGCGGCTGCGCAGCCAATGCCTATCATGCCACAGGGGATATCGGCGGGATTTATGAATACGGCTGTCAGCTGTTTAAAAAGCGCCTGGAGTGCGCCATCATGCTCCAGGTTGCCGAAAGCGAGGAAGAGGGATGATTCTCAAAGGGCCTATCTGCGATTTTGTCAGCGGTTATATAAAGGAAAATCCGGTAAGAATGCATATGCCCGGACATAAGGGCCGGTTTTTCATGGGCTGTGAAGAAAGGGATATTACGGAGGTATCAGGAGGAGATTGTCTGTACCAGGCTGAGGGGATCATCGCGGAAAGCGAGGCGAGGGCCACTGAAATCTTCGGCTTTGGAAGGACCCTTTACAGCACAGAGGGCTCCAGCCACTGTATCAGGGCCATGATCGCTCTGGCGCTTTCCCTTTATAAAAAGCGAAATCACGGGGCCGGTCTTCAAAAACCGGTTATTTTTGCGGCGAGAAACGTACACCGTGCTTTTTTATCCGCCTGCGCTCTTTTGGACGTACAGATCCGCTGGCTGATACCGGAAGAGGCGGTATCTTCTCTTTGCTCCATGAGCCTTGCCCCTGAGAGCCTTCGAAGGGCGCTGGCTGCGGAAAAACAAAAGCCCTTTGGCGTTTATGTGACTTCTCCGGATTATCTGGGGCACTGCCAGGATATCGCGGCTCTTGGGGAAATCTGCAAAGCCTTTGACGTTCCGCTGCTTGTGGACAATGCTCACGGAGCCTATCTGAAGTTTTTACAGCCTTCCCGGCATCCCGTGGATTTAGGCGCCAGTATGTCCTGCGATTCCGCTCATAAAACTTTGCCGGTGCTGACGGGAGGCGCTTATTTGCAGATTTCCTCTCATTTTTCCTCTCTTATTACCAGGCAGCAGGCAAAAAACGCCCTGGCTCTTTTCGGCTCCACAAGTCCCTCCTATTTGGTGCTGCAATCTCTTGACCTTTGCAATGCCTATTTAAAAGAGGATTATCCAAAGCGCCTTTCTCTTTTCTGTGAGAAAATACAGGCATTAAAAAACGGCCTGGCTCAGCTTGGATATGACATTTACCAAAGCGATCCCCTCAGGGTGGTTATTAGTGGAAAAAAAAGAGGCTACAGGGGAGAGCAGCTGGGAGAGCTGCTTCGTAAAAAGGGCGTCGAGTGTGAATTTTGTGATGTAGATGCTCTGGTTTTAATGCTTACCTGCGAAAACCGGCCGGAGGAGCTGGAACTGATCAGGGAGATTCTAGGGGGAGTCGCAGAAAAAGAGCCGTTACCGTCTTTTTCCTTCTCTTTCAAGCAGCCTGTTCAGAAAATCTCTGTCAGAGAAGCTCTTTTTTCGGAAACAGAACGGATACCGGTTGAAGCCGCTGTTGGCAGAATTTGCGGCGCACCGGTCATCTCCTGCCCGCCGGCTATTCCCATCGCTCTTTGCGGAGAAATGATCACCGAGGAAATGCTGCCTTTATTTGGCGCCTATGATGTAGATGTAATAGATGTATTAACAGAAAACTGATTCTGTTAACCTAAAAAGGAGTGAGGACAGATTGCCCGCAGAACAAAAAATCATCAAACGACTCGAAAAATGCGGCGCTCCCTATGAAATCAGGGATGTGGAAAGAGATTTTGAGGGAAGCTCCCAGGATGCCAGCGCGCTGATGCATGTAGATATCCGGCAAATCGCGAAAACCCTGGTTTATAAGGTGCCCTTTGGGGCGGCTGCCATTATCGCCTCCGGAGACGCTATGATCAGTCAGGATAAGTTTCAAAAGCAATTCGGGGTCAAACCTCAGATGCTGAAGGAGGAGGAGCTTGTCCGCATGACCGGCTGCCATCCGGGAGCGGTTTATCCTGTGGCGATTTCCAGCCGCCGTGTCAAAACCTATATGGACATTTCCCTGAAACGCTGCGGAGATCTTTTTGTTTACATTTCCGGAGGAAACGATACCTGTGCGGTGGGCGTACCGCCCCAAAAGCTTTTTGAAGCGGCAGAATGTATGGAATGGGTGGATATATGCAAGGACTGGATCAATGAACTGCCCCCTGGCAGCCGGGGACTTTAGCAGGATTTTTCCTCCACTTTCCTTTATGTGAGTATATTCCATTCAAGTGCGTACTTGATTCAGAAGCGGCTGTGTCATATGATGGTGTTGAACAAGAGGAACGCAAAACGCAACGGGAATGGTTTGTATAATGGGAGGTGCGCATTATGAGAGATTTAAAAATCACGGTTATGAAGGTAGATCTCAACGAAGAACTCTGCAAGGAATACGGAGATCCGGAAATCGTCGTTTGCCCGGTTCATCAGGTGGGCCAGGAAATGATGGTGATCGATGGGAAAAAACCGCCGGAAATGTGCGGAGGAGCCTGGGGCTCATTTGAAAAGTATATTTTCGCCATGGCCCACGGGCTGGATCATTTTACGTTCCCCGGCTGGCTGGGAAAGGACAAGGTATGCATCAATACCTGCAACGACGGCCTGCGTCCTGTGACATTTAAAATCGAAGTCGTTGAATAGCAGACTGAGCCTGTCTGAACAACGGCAAAATAATATGACCCGTTAAAAGACAGCGGACAATGAAGGAGTGATTTTTTATGGAAAGAAAAACTGTTTTTGCCCCGGATGCGCCAAAACCGGTGGGAGCTTATTCTCATGGCATCATCGTCAACGGCGTTTATTATTCCGCCGGTCAGATCGGCCTGAACCCTCAGACCAATGAAATGGTTACAGGAGATGTGGCGGAAGAAGCCAGACAGGTCATGAAAAATATCGGCGCCCTTTTGAAGGCGGCGGGAAGCAGCTACAGCAGCCTTCTGAAAGCGAATCTTTACATTACGGATCTGAATGATTTCGCTACCATCGACAGCGTCTACAAGGAGTTTGTCACTGAGAATTTTCCTGGAAGAACCTGCGTACAGGTCAGCGGTATCCCAAAGGGCGGCAGGATCGAAATGGAGGTTGTCGCTTTAGTGGAAGAATAAGGGAAAAAGGCAAGGATATCAAGCAGGCTTTACAGTTTTTCGTAAGGCCTGTTTTGTCATGAAAGGATGGAACGCGCTATGACAAAAAAAGTCGAAACGGTGTTACAGCAGCTTAAACAAAATGGCTTTGAGGCCGTGTATTTTGAAAAGGCCGATCAGGCAAAGGCGTATCTTCTAAAGGAGGCGGCTTCGGAGCAAAGCGTTGGCTTTGGAGGATCCTGGACATTAAAGGAAATGGGCTTGTTTGAAGCTTTAAAGGAGCAGGGAAACAAAGCCTACTGGCACTGGCAGCCGGAGGAGGGGGAAACGCCGGCGTCCACTTTGCTGAAGGATATGAACACAGACCTTTATATGTGCGGTATCAATGCGCTGACGCTGGATGGAAGAATCATCAATATAGACGGAACAGGAAACCGGCTTTCCAGTATGCTGTTTGGGCACAAGCATTTATATCTTGTGGCCGGAATCAACAAGATCGCAGGGAATTTGCAGGAAGGCATGATCCGCATCAAAAATGAAGCCTGCCCTAAAAACGCAAGACGGCTGGGCCTTGAGACTCCCTGCGCCATAACGGGAAAATGCGAAAACTGCAGCAGCCCTCAAAGAATGTGCAATGCCACTTTGATTTTGGACAGGCAGCCGGGAGGCATACCCACAACGGTCGTGCTCATAGGGGAAGCACTGGGATTTTAAAAGGCTTTCCCTCTAAAACATCCATACGCATAATATATCAGATCACCCTGAAAAGGGTGATTTTTTTATATATCGGACAGGGGGAAGGGAATCAAAAAGAACAGGCTTTAAGCACAAAATACGGAAAATCTCAAAGGGTTATATACAAGGATTAGGAGAAGGTGGGGTAAAAACCGGCCATGAGATCAAAGTAATCAAACAAAAAAGAAAAAGTGTTCGTGTTTTGAGAAAAAAAGAATTTACAAAGAACATTTGTTCTGGTATAGTAAAGATAGAAAAGAACATACGTTTAAAAGGGGAGGGAATACGGACATGAAGAAAAAATATCGCATTCATAAGCTACGATTTACTATATTCATCGCTTTGCTGGCACTGACGGCGGGACTGTATGCCGTACACAATCTTCCGTCAAATCAATTAAAGGATCTGCTGCAAGGCTCCTATGAAATCATCAGCGTCAAAGACGGCGATACGCTGTGGACCATCGCGGCGGATTACAGTCAGCCAGGTGCAGACCTGAGGAAAACCGTATATCAAATCAGCCAGTTAAATGAAATATCCGACCATGTGATTTATCCAGGCGACGAACTGCTGATACCGGTCAGCTCACCGGAAAAAGCGCTCTGAGGATCCTGGCCGTTGGTAACAGGGGCTGTGGATGAAAAGATATAAAATACAATTTGAAGAAAGCATTGTAAAAATTTCGCCTGTAGAAAACGGGATTTGATATAGAAAAAAGGACATGCCATAATATGAAAAAAAGAAAAAAATGCCTTAAATCGAAAATCAGAGCCTCAAAAATTTCCCTTGAATCCGGCAACTTACTGGATGATAATCCTTGCGGGACATCCGGGTTTTCAGGCCCGGAAAATAGGATAACATAGAAAACCAGCTTTTTCCCATATTAACTATTCCCAAAATATACATTTAAGGAATACTTATGTTTCACGAAGGAGTGTGGATAATCCTGTGGAAAACTCTGTCCATAAAATGTGCATAACCTTTTCCAGGTCCCCTCTCGCCTGTAAATCCATCGTTTTTTCTCCCATGTTCTGTGGAAATTGTTATCCACGGTATTTCAAATTAAATCGTCAGGAACCGGGCAATTTTTTGATCTCTTTTGGAATCTGTTGTTTCAGATAGAAATTCCTTGTGTGGATTTCATATTAATTTCAATCAAAAACGGTATCTGCCCCGGATCTTGTCGACCCTTGGCTGATACCGTTTTATCATTTTACTTCAAGGATTTGAAGCCGCCGTTTTTTAGAGCTGCCGGCCGTTATGTTCAAACCCTTTTGGGGTTTTTGTATCCCTGTCTTTTAATATAGATTTCCTTTTTTTACCATCTCTGCATCGCGCCGCCTTCGTGTGCAGGCAGGCAGTTTAATGCATAGGTTCTGAGAGCCCCCTTTGCTACCTTTGGCGCCGGCTGCTTCCAGCCTTTGCGGCGTTTTTCGATGATTTCATCCGCTACCTTTAGGCTCAAAAGCCCTTTGGGAATGTCGATTTGTATGATGTCTCCTTCCTCTACCAGCGCAATCAGGCCCCCTTCGTAGGCTTCAGGGGATACATGGCCGATGATCGCTCCGTGGTTGAAGCCGGAAAATCTGGCGTCGGTAATCAAAGCGACTTTTTCCGTATAGCCCCTGGCCACCAGAGCATCGGTGATCAGCATGAGCTCTTTCATGCCCGGCGCTCCTTTACATCCTTCATAACGTACAACGATCACATCCCCCTGGCGGATCTTTCCCTGTTCCAGCGCTTCATATGCCAGACGCTCATGGTCAAAGACCCGGGCCGGGCCTGTGAAGGTCATCATGGAATCCGGAACGCCGGTAGGACGAACGATGGCGCCGCCTGTGGAGAGATTTCCTTTCAGTATCTTAAGGCCGGGTTTATGATAGAAGGGATGATCCAGCGGCCGGATAACGCCCTCCGGGGACAGAGCGGAAACATCCACCTTTTCCAGAACCTCCCGCCAGGTGCCGCCCGCAAGCGCCGGCTCATCCAGATGGAGCTTTTCCGAAAGCACCTTCATCAGAAAAGGTGTGGCGCCCTGTTCATAGTAATCGGAAATGGTGTAGGGGCCGCTTGGCATGACGCCGCAAATACAGGAAATTTCCTGAGAAAACCGGTCAAAGTCGTCCATATCAAGATCCAGATTAAGCTCCCTTGCGATGGAGAGAATATGCAAAACGGCGTTAGTGGATCCGGCGATAGCCATATCCACCATAATGGCGTTTTCCAGGACTTTTTTTGTAATCAGGCTGCTGGGTCTTCGCCCCTCTTTTGCCATATCCACAATATGAAAGCCCGCCTGTCTTGCCTTTCTGTAAATGGCTGAATCCACGGCGGGAACGGAGCCTGCCCCGGGCAGTACCAGATTCATAGCTTCTCCCAGGATCTGCATGGTATTGGCTGTTCCCATGGAAGGACAGGCGCCTACGGAGGGACATACCAGCTCCTCCAGCTGGCGGACCTTTTCCATATCTTTGGAAAGAACCGCTACATCCATATCTGCGGCCACTACCCGGCTTCCATTGCAGCGCCCTGTTGACATGGAGCCTCCGGGTACGATGATGGTGGGAATATCGATCCGGGCTGCGGCAAGATATGCGCCGGCGATGATATTATCGCAGGAGGCCAGAATGACAAGGGCGTCAAATTTCTGTATGGTGCTGACAAGCTCGATGCTGTCCGCCACCACATCCCGCATGGCAAGATCGTATTTAATGCTTTCCGCTCCGTTGCTCAGATTTGCGCAGGTGGAGGGTATCCCGAATTCCAAAGGCATTCCCCCGTTGCTCCAGACCCCTTCTTTCACATGCTGCACCACCTGTCTTAGATGAGCCGTTCCGGGGGAAGCTTCTGAAAAAGCGTTGGCGATGCCGATGTGAAGCCTTTGGCGAATATCCTGATCTCCAAAGCCCGCCGCCTTATACATGACCCGCCTCTGAGCGGCCTCAGGCTCATTCCAGTAAGAACGATCCATTACGCCATTGGCGGTTTCGTTGTGATTCATACAAGATCCCTCCTTTTCCGTTTTATATGGGATTGTCTTCCTTTTAGTCCATAAAAGCTGAATTTTCTTTTACCTGGGAATAATCCCGGCTTCGGCCAGATCTTCAAGCTCCTTTTGGGTATAGCCGCCTATTTCCCTGAGAACCTGCGCGGTGTCGGCTCCAAGGGCGGAGGATGGCGCGAAGTGATCGATTTTCGTTTCGGAAAATTTGATCGGGCAGCCAGGCATACGTATTTTCCCCCCGTAAGGATGATCCACCTCGATCATCATTTCTCTTGCGAGGATATGAGGATCTTCCACAAGCTGATCGATTCCAAGAATCGGGCCTACCGGTATTTTATAATCCTCAAAAATCTGGCAAACCTCTTTTGTTGTGTGCTTTGTGGTCCATTCCTCTACGATCTTAGTCAGTTCATCCTCATGGAGCTTACGGTTGTTAGTGGTTTTGTAATCCGGATTCTCCAGAAGGTCAGGACGCTGGATAGCCTGAGCGAATTTTTCAAACAGGGCGTCATTGGCCACAGCGATGGCCACATAATCGTCAGATGTCCGGAAAGTATTGAAAGGAACGGCATTTTGATTGGAATTTCCGTTTCGGACAGGGGTGATATGATCCATTGTCTGGATCATCACATGGTTTTCAAGGGTGGCGAAAACCGAATCCATCATGGAAATATCGATGTACTGGCCTATGCCTGTCCGCTGCCGGTAGTACATGGCCGCCATCAGAGCAAAGGCCATGTGCAGCCCTGCGCAGGAATCTCCCACAGAGGTGCCCAGCTTGATCGGCATACCGTTTTTAGGGCCGGTTACAGCCATATACCCTCCCATGGCCTGGGCGATAATGTCATAGGCGGCCTTGTTCCGATAGGGGCCTGTCTGGCCGAAACCGGAAATAGAGCCATATATGATCTGGGGATTATATTTTTTTAAAGTGTCATAGTCGATTCCCAGCTTTTTCGCTACGCCCGGAGCATAATTTTCCAAAACGATATCCGCTTTTTCACATAGACGGTAGATGATCCCTCTTGCTGTTTCATCCTTTAGATCCAGCTCGACGCTTTTTTTATTGCGGTTCAGATACATGGTATAGCCGCTGCCCTCTTTGATGTTAGGTTTTGGCCGGAACTGGCGGCTGTCATCCCCTGTCCCCTTTTTTTCCACTTTTATGACATAAGCGCCCAGGTCTCCCAGCAGCATGCTGCAATAGGGCCCTGAATAAATCCTGGTAAAATCCAGTACCGTGATTCCTTCAAGAGGTCTTTGTGTGTTCATATGCTTCTCCTTTTCCTTCTCCGCTCTTCATTGTCCGGCAAAGAAATGGTGGATAGATGGTTTTTCTTTCATGATACCATCCAGGCCATGGCCCTGCAAGAGCAAAGGAAAGGATAAAAGGCATCAGATCCATCCGGTATAGGGCTTCTGAGTGGTTCCGTTATGGAGCCATTTGACCGGCATCCAAAGCAGAAAAAGGTAAAAAATAAAAAAACAAAAAGCAAAAAGCGCCCTTCCGCTTGAAGCTTTGAAAAGGAGGGGGACGCTTTTTTATTGCTATATTCGGTTTATCAAAGGGCCTTACAGATTAATGCCTGCAAAATATCCCTGTTCTGTGGCGCGGATGATTTTACCGGGCCGATCCGCGTCTCCGATCACTGTCAGATCAAAGCCTTCCGCTCTTAGAGCCTCCGCAAGATCCTCTCCCACCGGCCTTTGTCCGCAGGCTATCACAAGCTGATCAAATTCGCTTACACAAAGCTTTCCTTCTCGCAGGTAATTTACATTTCCCTGTTTAATGCTTTCCACGCTTATACCGGTAAAGGCGCAGATGCCCTGCTCTTTAAAATCCTCCAGTAAATCAGCTTTATTTGAGCTGTCAAGACCGCCCGCCAGATCGGGAAGCATTTCCAGTATTGTGATGTCGTTGCCCTTTTGCGCCAGATATAAAGCGGTCTCACATCCCACCACGCCGCCGCCGATGATGGTAACCCGTTTGTTTTCTGCGGCTTTTTGATTGCCCGCCAGGATATCCCATGCCTGAAGGCCCTGTTCAATACCCTCGATAGAGGGCGTAAAGGGAGCGGCGCCTGTGGCGAGAATGATTTCATCGGGGGAAAGGCTTCTGACAAATTCCAAAGTCGCTTTTGTATCGAGAAGCACCAAAACCCCTTTTCTTTGCATCTCTGCGGCAAACCATTGAGCTGCTTTTTTCAAATACTGCTTATGGGGCGGGACGCTGGCGAGCTTGAGCTGTCCGCCTAAAGATGAAGAGGCCTCCGCCAAAGTGACCTGATGTCCCCGTTCAGCCGCCGTGATCGCCGCCTGCATACCGGCAATGCCTCCGCCGATGACCAGAACTTTTTTAAGCCGGCCGGGAGCTTTGAGCATATCCCTTTCCCATTCATAGCCTACCTGAGGATTGACGGCGCAGCGAATGGAAACGTTTTTCAATAAATTCTCATAACAGCCATCCAGACAAGACAAGCAGTTTCTGATCTCATCCGCCCTGCTCGCTCTGGCCTTTTCGGGCCAGAAGGGATCGGCGATAAGGGCCCTTCCGAGTACGACGAAATCCGCAACATGTTCTCTGATTACCTGTTCGCACATTTCCGGTTCCTTCAGCATACCTACCGCAAATATGGGTACGTTTACCTTTCCCATGATTTTCCCAGGCAGATCCAGCCGGTCTCCTTCCTGGTAACGCCCGGTTTCCATGGTGGCTGTGGTGTTTGGCGCATAACCTACATTCAGATTCAGATAGTCCACTCCCGCCGCTTCATACATTTTGGCGATCTGCACACTCTCCTCATCTGTCAGATGATCGCTTTCCCATTTATGCACCGGCATTCTGACGCCGATGATAAACTGGCTTCCGCAAGCCTTGCGGATTCCCTTAATGATATCCACCGCAAGACGAGTGCGGTTTTCCAGGCTTCCTCCGTATTCGTCGGTTCTAGTATTGACGGCAGGATTGATGAATTGAGACAGAAGATAGCCTGTAGCCGAATGGACCTCCACTCCGTCACAGCCTGCCAGCTGGGCGCTTACCGCCGCCTGGATAAATTTTTGCTCAAGCATTTTAATGTCGTCTTTTGTCAGAACATGGAATTCTCCTGTTTCCTGCCCCTCCGGCTCCGGTGCGACCCGGACAGGCGTTTGCCCGTCAATAGTGCTTTTCCAGGTATTCATGCCTGAATGCTGGATCTGGGGAATCAGAAGAGCGCCGTAGCGATGAACGCTTCTGGCCAGGCGCTCCCAATCCTTTACATATTTGTCCCCATCCAGGGTATTAGCGTTGGAAATACCCTTTCCTCTTGGAAATTCAACAGAGACGATTCCCACTAAAATAATGCCGGCTCCGCCCTTTGCTCTTTCCGTGAAATAGGCGATGGACTGCTGGCTGACCGATCCGTCCGCATTGGCCATGTTTTCGCTCATGGGCGCCATAACGATACGGTTTTTAACGGTTCTTTTCCCGATTTTTCCGGGGGTGAAAAGATGGGGATAAGCTTTGCTGGTACTTGTCATAATATCCTCCTTTTCCCGGCGCTTCTCAAAAAAGAAAGCCGGATTGAAAGGCTGTGCTTTAAGCGCAGCTCAATGAATATCCTTTTTATGAAAATATCCTAATGCAGAAAATCCGGAGATACAAGTACGCACTTTTATGGAATATACTCACCTTTTTGATAGACTAAGCTTTTTCTCTATTTCCTTTGATGCGGCGGTGCAGGTCAGCCCTGCCTTTCCTGTGCACCGAAGGGCGGCAGGCAAAAGCCTTCCCGCTTCATTGAAGGCCTCGATAGTCTGATCCAGGGGCACGACCGGATCAAAGCCTGCCATAGCCATATTAGCGCTTGTCAGCGCGTTTACGCCCGCCAGGATGTTTTTGCCAAGGCAAGGGACCTCTACGGCCATGGCCACAGGATCACAGGTCAGCCCGAACACATTTTGCAGCGCCATAGACGCAGCGGCGCAGGCTTCTTCACAGGAAGCCCCCATCAGCTGGGCGAGCGCCGCCGCCGTCATGCCGGAAGCACTTCCGCATTCGGCCTGGCATCCCGCCACTTCCGCCGCGAAGGTGGCCTTCTCCGACAAAAAGACGCCGATCATACCGGCGGAAAGCATGGCTTTTACTACCTGCTCTTTAGTAAATCCATGGCATCTGGCGGCAGCCAGGACGGTTCCCGCCAGGGTGCCGCAGGAGCCCGCAGTAGGCGCGGCAACGAAAATTCCCATGGCGCTTTTTACCTCCATCAAAGCGGAAACGCACAGGATGATGTCATTTGTCAGGCTGTCTCCGAGTAGTTTTTTTCGTATCTCTTCTTGTTTTAAATAACGGGACTGACATCCCAGTATCCTGTTTTCATAGCTTGTGCCGCAAAGTCCCCCGGAAAGGGCTTTTTCCATCGTCTCTACCAGCTCCTCCATTTGCTTCAGGACCTTTTCCCGGCTACAGTTTCCTCTGACGCTTTCGTAAAGAAGGGCCATTTCCCACAGCGCCTTATTTTCCCGTTTCGCGATTTGAAGCATTTCCCGCGTATCATGGAAAGGAACGCTGGGAACAAGCTGAGAGGTGATGGGAAGAATCGGCGTCAGGCGGCAGATCTGGTCTATGTGAAAGCGGATGGAGCAATCATGGAGCGCTTCCTCATCCAAAGGCTGCTCCGTTCTGATATGCCAAAATCCTCTGGCCTGCTGACCGTGGAAGCAGGAAAAAATCTGAGCGTTTGGCATCTTTTCCTCGAGGAAATGGCGGATGCTTAAAACCTGGCTTTCAGAAGGACAGGAGCCCCATAAAAAGGTTTCGTAAAAGCCTCCGGTTACATGAACATCTTCATTTTGTATTTTCGTAAAGACGATCATACCCCCTCCTGTGGAAAGAGCCGTGGCATCAATGGTTTTTCCGCTTATTCCCGTAAGCTGCATACGATAGGTATTGGGATGATGATTTTCAAATTCCTCAACCTGAAACGCCAGGGTAAGGCCATTTTCCTCTGCCAGTGAAAATGCCTGAGAAAGACGGGGATCCTGAGGCAGCATTCCTAAAAGCCCCGCGCAAAGCCCCCTGTCCGCCCATTGTTCTCTGTAGCAGGGGGCAAGGGCGCCGGAGGGGTCAAAGCATACGGTAAAATGAACCGGCTTTTCTCCCAAAAGCTGACGCATCATATAGCCGATCCGCACGGAGGCGGCGGTATGAGAGCTGGAGGGGCCGCTCATGACCGGCCCCAGCACATCGTTGAAGATGCTGGAAAACTGTTTCACCTCATCGTCACCTGCTTTCCCAATGGATGGAGTCCTCTGGAGCCTCCCGTTTACGATTTTTATCTAAATAACCTTGTAAAATGACCGTGGCAGCCATTTTATCCACAACCTTCTTTCTGTCGCTGCGGCTCACATCCGCCTGTATGAGAACCTGGGAAGCGATATTGGTGGTAAAGCGCTCATCCATGAAAACGAATTCTGCCTTGATGCCGCTGCTTCTCGCCTTGGTTTCAAGGCGTTTGACGAAATCCCGTACAGTGCGGGTCTGATCTGTGGCCATGCCTGAAAGCCCCAGGGGCAGCGTGATCGCGGTTTTTCTCCGGCAACGGCTCACCCATCGCCAGCAGCGCCACGACCTGCTCCAGCAATTTGATTTTCAGGCCGCGCTTGATGGCCCGCTTGTAGTCCTTCTTAAAGC